>JASLFF010000554.1 GCA_030150795.1 Terriglobales bacterium
GGGACGCAGTGTACGGTAACGCTTTCTGGCGCGCTCGATGCCGGATGTCTTGCCCAGGCCGTTGCCCGCGTGGCCGCAAGATATGAAATCTTGCGGACCAGCTTCGGGTTTCTGGAGGGGACCTCTGTTCCTGTGCAGATCGTGAATGGTTCCGCGCCGTGTCTGGAGTTAACGATTGACTTACGCGGCATGGATGCGCAACGACAAGAATCGGAAGTGCGGCTCGTGCTGGAAAAGCAGTGGGGCCGGTTGTGCGACTCGCCTAATCCCCCGGCCATGTCGTTTGCGCTGGTGAGATTGGCAGAGACGGAACATCTGTTCATTGTGACTGCTTCTGCTCTGTGTGCAGACATAGCTGCTGCGGTGAATGTAGTTCGTGAAGTACAAGCCGTGTATTCGGGCCGGAACATTGATGACGAGCAAGCCTTGCAATACGCCGATCTTTCCGAATGGCAGAACCAACTGCTGGAGAACCCGGTCGATCAGAACCACACGCCATATTGGAAGTCAGCCGAGTTTCCCGATCTGTTCCCGCGCCTGCCGTTTTTACTGCGGAGAGATGCAGCTGCGGTCGGTGGTTCCTATGAAATCATTGAGCAAGCGGTCCCAGAGAACACATTGGCCGCAATTAGTGCGCTGGCCCATGATCTGCAAGTTTCAACGCAATCGATCTTGCTGGCCGCGTGGCAACATCTGCTAAAGGGCCTCAGCGGCATGGATACGTTCCTGGTTGGAATAGGGCTGGATGGCCGCGTACAGGATGAATTGCGGGCAGCAGTCGGAGTGTTTGCGAAATATCTTCCCATGAACATCCAGCGCGATTTACGGGTCAGTGACTTCATTCAGCGGACGCATACGGCGGTCGAAATCGCCCGCTATGATCAGTTGCAATTTGACTGGCAGGCCCCTGGAACTGATGTCTCTGATCGTAGGCATTCGTATCCGGTGATTTTTGCCGGCCGAGAGTTGCCGCCTCTGGAAATAACCGGTTCGCTGGCCTGGAAATTTACAGCCACTCTTGAGCACCTGGAACCTTACGAGTTGGCTTTGATTGCGGTTACAACCATTGATGGGCTGCGGCTCCAATTTTCCTGGGACAGTACTGTTTATGCTCGAACGGATATTGGACTGCTGGCAAATTCCTATACAGCTCTGCTGGAGGAGATGGCACGGTATCCCAAGGGTCTGTTGGATGAACTGAGTATGGTGGGGGTGAGCGACACTATCAGCATGCCATCTTCATCGGCTCAAGAGACGGACTGGCCTAAATTGGATGAATTATTTGCAGGGCAAGTTAGGCGCGTCCCGCAGCAACTGGCTGTTGTTTGTGAAGATCAACACATTACGTATGCGGAATTGGACCGGCATTCTTCTGTCGTCGCAGCCAGACTGCAAGAAACTGGTGCTGGCCCGGACTCGGTAATCGCTCTTGTAGCTGACCGTTCCATCCACTTTGTTGTGGGAATGCTGGCAGTACTGAAAGCAGGTGCAGCATGGCTCCCCATTGAGCCGGATACGCCCCGGGAGCGCGTGGAATACATGATGAAGCAATCGCAAGCGGTGGCTGTTCTAACACAACAAGCATTGCCTCAGCCAATCGAATGTGGCGATCTGCCCAGCATCTTTCTTGATGACGCAAGTGTGTTCGAAGGGGCCGAGCAACTCCCATCCCGAAAAGCAGTTCCTGCATCCCGTCTGGCCTATGTGATCTTTACCTCGGGTTCCACAGGACGTCCGAAGGGTGTAGGCATTGAACATCGGCAGGTTGCATCTTACGTGCACGCTCTTCTGGAACGAGTTCATCCGCAAACAAGTGCGGACTTTGCCCTTGTTTCCACAGTAGCGGCTGATCTTGGCCATACCTCTATATTTGCGTCCTTGAGTTGTGGTGGATGTCTGCACATGATCCCTGCCCGTCGCGCAGTGGATTTGGACGCGCTGGCTCAGTACTTTTTGAGTCATTCCGTAGAGTTCGTGAAAATCGTGCCAGCGCACCTGGAAGCCCTCTGCCGCTCATTGCCTGATTCCACTAGGCTTCCATGGCGGCAATTGCTTGTGGGCGGCGAACTGCTAACCTCGAAGCTGGTGGAATTGGTGAAAACATTTGCCCCGGACTGCGAGGTCTTCAATCACTATGGACCGACTGAGACAACAGTCGGCGTTTTTTGCGGCCCTGCCGACCCGAAACTAGAGCGTTATGCAAGTCCTAATATTCCTATTGGCCATCCGTTTTCAGGCGTAGCTGCATACCTGCTGAATGGCGACATGAAGCGCGTACCCGCTTGGATGCCCGGTGAACTGTACATTGGGGGCAATTCTGTAGGGCGCGGTTATGTGGGCGAGGGTGCCCTCACTGCAGACCGCTTTCTCCCTGATCCGTTTTATCCTGTGCCGGGATCGCGCATGTATCGCACAGGCGATGTGGCGCGTCATCGCAGTGACGGTACTGTGGAATTCCTGGGCCGTAGGGATGGACAGATAAAAATCAGGGGTTACAGGGTTGAAACAGGAGAAATTGAAGCAGTCCTGAGCCGGCATCCTGCAGTTCGCAACGCCGCTGTGGCGGTTCGTGAGGATAAATCAACAGGGAAACAGCTTTACGCTTTCGTGGCTATTGGTTCCGCCAAAGTCACGGCAGATGAGTTGCGCGGCTTTCTGGAAAAGGCGTTGCCGCCTTACATGGTTCCGGCCCGCATTTTTTGCGTTGATCGGTTGAAACTAACACCCAACGGAAAAGTAGATCGCCAGGCGCTGCCCGCCGCAACAGAATCGTCAACCACGGCCACGTTCCGCGAACCCACGAATGAAATGGAAGAGGGCCTCGTCTCTGCGTTTCGCAAAGTCCTTGGTGTAGAGCGCGTGAGCACAGACGACAATTATTTCTCGATGGGAGGCGATTCGTTGCGTGTGATTCAGGTGGTGCATGAGGCTCGTCGATATGGCGTTACAATCGGCGCCACAGATGTCCTGCGGCATCAGACGGTCAGAAAGCTCTCTCGCGCGCTTCAGGAGCGTTCGCATTCAGGCTTGTTTCCAAACGGTGTGCCGGCCCTGCCTCAGCCTTCACCAGAAATACTTCAAGAGTTGCCTGCGGACGTTGCCGATGTCTACCCAGTTTCAGGTATACAGACCTTTATCATTGAGAAGTACGAGCACGACCATCAACGCAAAGGTGTCTATCACGTACAGGAATCCATTCATGTAAGTGACGCCGGGTTCTCGATGCAGGCGCTGGAGGCGGCATTCCGCATGGTAGTGGAACGGCATGCGGCATTGCGGACTGTAATTAACATCGAAAGCACACCGCCAATGCAATGGGTACGCCGCAATCTCAACTGGAAGTTGCAGGTGGAAGACATCTCGCACCTCAGCTTTGCGGAGCAGGAAGACCATATTGCGGCAACATTGATTGCTGACCGGGTAAAACCTTTCAATCTGGCTGAACGCCAGTCGCCGCTTTTTCGTGTGACCGTACTTGTACGGTCTGCCAATGATTTCAATTGGGTTTTCTCCTGCCACCACGCCATCATTGATGGATGGGGACATCGCGTTCTGCTCAATCAATTAGTGCAGGCATATCTTGCGATCAAGGCAGGAAGAAAAGCAGAACTGGGCGTACCCGACTCCGCTTGCCGTGAATTTGTGGCCTATCAGGAAGCAGTGCGGAGATCGGGTAAAGCCTTTGAATTCTGGAAGGAGTATTTAAACGGCATCGATGTTCCTTCCGCGCCCCACTCCAGGGACACCGATCCTATAGAGCTGGAAGAAGCCAGAGCCGTTCATCCGCTCGAGCCATCGCTCGTTGAAACACTCTCGCAGATCGCGCGCGTCAATGCGGTTTCCATGCAGGCCCTGATTCTGAGTGCATGGTTTGAAAGTCTGCGTGGCTTGACTGGGCGGGAATTGGTTACATCCGGCGTGATCACCAATGGACGATCAGAACATTTAACTGATCCACTTTCCGCCCTGGGCCTTTTCTGGAATATCGTGCCGGTCGTTTCGCGTGTTGCGTTGCCCATACTTGAACAGGTTGCCGTTGTTCAAAAGGACCTGATCGCGATAGAGCCGTATTCCGCTTATCCGTTGCCGCAGTTGCTCGCGGACAATGGTGGAAGAGAATTGTTCTTCTGCTCATTTAGATATTTGAATTTCTGGAACATGCAACAAGCTCCTGCTGAATCTGGTCTGCGCCTGCTGGGAATGCGCGCCTGTGACCGCTATTCATTCCCGCTGAGCGGCACGGCTTCTTTTAATCCGCTTGCCGGCGGCGGGCTGCTACAGCTTGAATACGATCCAGACGTGTTTGCGGCAGGCACAGTCCAGGCGATGTTGGACAACTTTGCCGCGCTTCTTGAGAAAGTAGCCGCTTCAGGCGTTCAATCGCCGACTCAGTAAATCAATCTGCGTATTTCTTAAACATCGTTTGTCGTGAGTCCTGATTTGAAGATCACACCGGTTAATGATCCGCGTCCCTATCCGATTGAGTTGCAGTACGAACCGCGCGTAATTAGCGGATTTCGTCCCGCGACGGAGCCGCACCTCGGGCTCCATTTTGGCGTGCTCCAGCACATCGTTAATGAGCAGAAAAGACATCCCGGGGGAAACTATTGCCTCATTGCCGATTGGCATGCCACTACCATGTGGTTCGGACGGGCCAATATGCAGGAAGCAACTCTCACGACGGCTGCTGTTTTGCTGGCTCTTGGAGTAAATCCCTATAAGACCCTGCTCTGTGCGCAGTCGCACTTGACGGGTCTTGGTGAAATGGCCTGGCTTCTCAGTTGCATGACGCCGGAGTCGCTTCTCTTGCGCAATCCTGCATCTCCCAGTTCGGCTCTGAACAAGAACAACATTGGGGCCATTCTGTATCCGGTCCTGATGGCGGCGGACGTGCTGTCATTGCGCGGAACAAAAATTGTTGTACCGCGCGATCAGATCATTAACTGCCGCAAAATCCGCCAGATTGCTCGGGCCTCTAACCGCATGCTGGAAGCGCCACTCTTCCCAATTCCGGCGGTGGAAGTGCGCGGAGAAACTGTGCCGGGTATCGACGGAACCAAAATGGATACAGAACGCAAGAACCACATCTCCATGTTTCTCAGCCCGCGCGAGCTTCGGCATCGAACCCAGCTTATTCAAACCGACTCTCGCGGCATCAAGGAGCCAAAGGATCCGGAGACCTGCACGGTGTTCCGGCTGTATTCGCTGGTTGCGCCAGCTCAGCGTGTGCAGGAAATGCGTGAGCGCTATTTGGCGGGGACCATTGGTTATGAAGATGCCAAGGCGGAACTTGCAATCGCAATCGCCGAGCGCTATTCGGAGGCCAGAGAGCGTTTTGAAGACTGGAAGAGCCGCCCGGATGATTTACGCGATGTGCTGCGCGCAGGGGCAAAAGCCGTTTCCATGGAAGTCAGGGCAAGTCTTGCGCAGGTCAGGGAAAAACTAGGATTGGCACTTTAAGGCAGACGAATATGATGCAACGGAATACGCGCGAATGGATGCGGAACTGGGACACCACTGAATTCCTCAACGAACAAAGAAAGAATGGCCGGTCAGGTCTCTCGCCTGCTTTTGTTCAGAAATACGCCGGCGAGCATGATCGCATCGCAGAGTTGCTGGAGAATTCCGATATATCCGCGCAGGACATGAAGTTGGCCCGGATGCTTGAGGCAATCACTGCTCCGCTGGCGGCGCTCCATGCCGATCCCATACCCCGCTACTACTCTTATACCGGCGTGAACGTTCTGGATGAATACATTGACGGCGAGCGGCTTGACCTGGATATGCAGAAAAAATTATGCGTTGAGGGCATACGCGGCCTTATGCTCGACTTCACGCGCTTTGAGTCGCAGAGTTTGGTTGGGGTTGAAACGTGGTCACGGCAGACATTGGATTTGGAGGTAATCAGCCACAGGCTGAAGCTGCTGCGGAGGCAATTTGATTCCTTGAATGCTCTGGCAGAGATGCTGCACGTAAATTTTTCACCCGTAGAATCCTCCACTCCCCAGGTCTACTCAACTCTGGGCGAGTATTGCAAAGAAGAGCCGCCTTTGAGCGCGATGGTGCAGTTCACATGCATTCCCAGCTCGCCTTCGCATGACGAAGTCCTTTTCCTCCGCACGATTGCCCAGGATGAGCTTTGCTTCAAGGCGATTTACGTGGCGGTGCGCCAGGCCGGAGAGGCCATTGAGAGAGAGTTGTTTGATGCTGCGGAATTTTTCCTGCGCCAGGCTACCACATTCGCTTCCATGCTGCATGAGTCGTTTCGCGTCTTGCAGTCCATGCCGCCTGAACACTTTATCGATTTTCGTGAAGTCACTGGTCAAGCCAGCGCCGTACAGTCCTATAACTACCAGCGTCTCGATATTGCACTGTTCGGAATCAGTCCTGAGAAAATCAGTGTCTTTCAACGCGTGCCACATCTGAAGAACTTGCTTCAGTACACGAGCCGTGAATTTGCGTCGTTAAGGTCGCTGCTGGGTGCGCTGCCTCATAAGAATGGCGTGCAGTCGCGAGTGATGGATTGTGCCCGGTTGCTTGACAAGCATTTGCTTTCCTGGCGTGGACTGCATCTGAGCTTTGCATTGCGCTATCTACCTCCTGAAGCTCTGGGCACAGGCGGCACCGCGGGCCCTTCTTACCTGCAGAAATTCTTCCGCCAGAGCCTGTTTGCAGATACTGAGCCTGATTTTGGGCTGATTGAAGAAATATTCGGCGGCTCATTGAAAATCGAAGAAATATTTCGGGCACAGTCCGGCACGCGCGTCGCTCCCTCGGAAAGCCTGTGGGTTGGCCGTGCTGCTAATGGTTAATAGGACAGAGGTTCCATTGAATATTCCAGTCACATACGGTGAGCGCATGCAGAGCATGGGTTGGACTGCGCCTTTGGGTATCGCCATCATCTCCGGAGTGGATGAATGCGCATTACAGCAAGCGCTCTCCGCAGTCCCAAATCCTGCGGCAGACGTACAGCAAGATTCCCGTGTACTTAGCCGCATTCAAGCTTTCGATAATTTCTTTACAGAAAATGGATTCCGCTCTCCTCTTGGACATCAATTTGAAATGGTTCGCCGCAAGGGGCTTCCACCTGGCAGCGCTCTGGTCCAGGCGCTTCTCCTGGCAGAGATGAGCACCGGCTTGCTGATGGGCGCGCAGGATGCCGCTGCAATTCAGGGCGAATTGCTCTATGACCTCGTCGTGGATGGAGAGAGCTTTAAAGGAATGCGTGGCACGGTGCAATGCCGTGAAGGTGAAATTGTTTTGCGCGATGCTGAAGGGATTATTGCCAGTCTATTTCAGGGACCAGATCATCGGACGCGCCTTGCAAAAGCGACCAGAGACGTAATTTTCTTTGTGTTTGCCGTACCGGGAATTGATACGGAGCAAATCCGGGAAGGAACAGACACGATTCTCGAGCTCTTTAAGACATCTGCCTCTGGTCTTTCCGCACAAACATATGAGCGCGTTACCAACGGGGAGATCGTTCGGTGACTGCCCTCGGAAATCAAATGCTGAAAGCTTCCAATTGCTCTTACAGGCCTGTCCCACGGACGAATGTCTGTGTACACTCGCTCGTTGATCTCGCGGAATTAAGGGCCACGAATGATGCGGGCGGAGCTGCCTGGACCTTTCTTGCGGACGGTGAGAGCGCAAAAAGAGCAATCGGCTATAAAGATTTAGATGGCCAGGCCAGAGCCATTGCTGCGCGCATGCTGGAACTGGCGCAGCCGGAAGACAGGGCTTTGTTGCTCTATGCTCCGGGTGTGGAGTTCTTGCCGGCTTTCTTTGGGTGCTTGTATGCCAGGATCATTGCTGTTCCCGCGTATCCACCTCACCGTAATCGTAATTTGCTTCGGCTGCTGGCCATTATTCGCGACGCGCAGCCCAAATTAATCCTCACCACATCTGATCTGGTGGCAAAGATACGTGCTGCAATGGCTGAATCCGATGAGTTCAGAGGAATACAGCTGGTGGCAACCGATGAAGTTTCCCTGGGACACGCTCATGAGTACAAGCGTCCGGTTGTGGAGCGCGACACGGTCGCGTTTTTACAATACACGTCCGGTTCCACGAAAAACCCCAAAGGCGTAATGCTTACGCATGAGAACCTGCTGCACAATGCCGCGGCGGTCTACCATGCGGTGGAACAAAGGCCCAGCGATTCATATGTTTCATGGCTTCCTGTGTTCCATGACATGGGATTCATGGCCGGTATTCTTCAGCCGCTCTATGCCGGCTCGCCGTGCATACAAATGTCTCCGGCGGCGTTTCTTGAAAATCCCGCACGTTGGCTGAAAACCATTTCCCGGAACAAAGCCACAACCAGCGGCGGTCCTAATTTCGCGTATGACCTGTGCGTGAACAAGATTCCTGAAGAAGCACGGACGCAGCTTGATCTGAGTTCCTGGTCGGTGGCGTTCAATGGAGCGGAGCCGATCCGTGCTGAAACCATGCAGCGTTTCACAGCCGCATTTGCTCCATATGGCTTCCGGGAAAACGTGTTTTACCCCTGCTATGGATTGGCGGAAGCTACTCTGATGGTTTCAGGCGGCCATAGAATGGCAAACCCTGTGGTGCGTCGCTATGAGAAAAAATCTCTCGAAAACCATCAAGTCAATCTTGCCCGGGAGGGATCGTCTTCCAATGCCTTGGTGGGCTGTGGAAGCAGTCTTCCTGACCAGGAGATTGCCATTGTTGATCCCCTGCAACTAAGTCTCACAAATGACATTGGCGAGATTTGGGTGAAAGGCCCAGGTGTGGCAAAGGGCTATTGGAATTCTCCTGAAGAAACGGCTCATACATTTCATGCTTTTATTGAGAGAAGCGGTGATGGCCCATTCCTCCGCACGGGCGACCTGGGGTTCATTCACAATGGCGAACTTTTTATTACCGGGCGGCTCAAGGATCTGCTGATTATCCGTGGCCAGAACCATTATCCGCACGACATTGAACTCACTGTGGAACAGTGCGATGCAATTCTGCATCCGGGCTGTGGCGCGGCTTTCTCGGTAGATTTCAATGGTGAAGAGCGGCTGGTGATAGTGCAGGAAGCCGCGAACCGTAAAGAACACGACTTAGCCAAGACTATCCAACTCATCCGTCAAAAAATTGCTGAAGTCCATGAGCTTACGCCATGCGCAGTGGTGCTGGTTCGTACAAGTACCATTCCTAAAACTTCCAGCGGCAAAATCCAACGCCACGCTTGCAAGGCAGCCTTTCTAAACAACAGTCTTAAGGTGATAAAGAAGTGGCGCGAAGGAGAAACGGAAGAGCAGGTTTCGCCGCAGGCGCCTCTGGAAAGCAGGGCAGCTCAGTTCATCGCAGAACTCGCGCGTAAGCTCGGGGCTGATCCGGCCAAAATAGATGTTAGTCATCCTCTTACTGCCTACGGCCTAGATTCACTTACGGCGGTTGAGCTGGCGCATAGTCTCCAGGCAGAGTTTGGCATCGAAGTAAAATGGGCAGACTTGTTCGAAGGAATGACCATCGTAGATATTTTGAACAAGGCTGAGCCTGCGTTGAGACCGGCGGTTACCGATAAGCAAGAAATATATCCACTCTCGCACGGTCAAAGGGCGCTTTGGTTCATTCATCAGGTGGCGCCACGCAGCGCCGCTTATAACATCTCTAAAGCACTCAGGATCACTTCCGTGGTCAATGTGCCTGCTCTGCGGGATTGTTTCCAGACACTTGTCGATCGCCACCCCTGCCTGCGGACAACTTTCTCCAGCGTCGGGAACCAGCCGATCCAGCAGGTAGAGCAGGGAAGCAAAGCTTTTTTTCAGCATGTCGATGCGAGTAAGTGGAATGAGTCAGGCTTGGCAGAGGTACTGCTTCAGGAAAGCCACAGGGCGTTTGATCTCTCCCGCGGGCCAGTATTTCGAGTGCATCTTTTCAGCCGGTCGGAAAATGAGCATGTCCTGCACATTGCTGTGCATCACATTGTGGCGGATTTTTGGTCGCTCATGGTGTTGCTTGAGGAAGTCGGAAGATTGTATGAGGCGTACTGCCAGAAAACTCAAGCACAGCTTCAACCGGTTAATTTCAGTTATGCGGACTGGATTGCATGGCATCATCAACAGCTGGCAGGCAGTGAAGGCGAGAGGCTGCGGTCATATTGGATGCGGGAGCTTTCCGGTGAAATCCCTCCGCTCAACTTGCCCGCCGACCATCGCCGGCCCCGAGTGCAGACCTTTTCCGGCTCGTTAGTGCCGTTCACGATTGGCAAGAGGCTGACCCAGCAATTGAAGGAGATTGGCGCGCGACAGCAAACCACACTGTTCATGACGTTGCTGGCGGGCTTTCAAGTTCTGCTGCACCGCCTCACCGGTCAAAAGCAAATCGTGGTGGGCTCTCCAACCACGGGCAGGCCCCGCGTAGAATTCGCGAATGTCGTCGGCTATTTCGTGAACCCACTCCCACTGCGCGCTGATTTTTCTGAGGGGCTGACATTTAGTCAGTTCATGGCGCAGCTCCGAAAAACAGTAATGGGCGGTTTTGCCCATGAGCTTTATCCATTCCCTCTAACGGTGGAGGCGCTCGGGATCCCGCGCGACTTCAGCACCTCGCCAGTCTTCCAAACCATGTTTGTCTTCCAGAAGACTTACGGAAATCATTCGGCCGACTTTGTGCGTCTTGCCCTGGCAGAACCAGGAGCACAAATGAAGCTGGGCGAGCTTCAATTTGAATCACTTGCTCTGGATGAACAAGCATCGCAATTTGATCTTACGTTGACCATGGGCGAGAGCGAAGAGGGGCTGTCCGGAAGCTGGCAGTACAATAGCGATCTTTTTGAACGCGCTACAGTCGAGCGCTGGATTGAGTGTTTCCGCGTATTGCTTGAGGCCATTGTCGCGTCGCCGGAAAGCCTCGTGAGTACGCTGCCAATTGTGCCTGAACAGGAACTCCGCGAATTGCTGACGGGATTCGGCCAGACCACATTGAACTATGATCGCGGGGAATGCCTGCATCAGCGTATTGAGCGGCAGGTTGCACTCACTCCGGAGAAAACAGCAATTGTCTGGAATCAAACCGAAACCAGCTACAGCGATTTGGATGCGCAGGCCAACAACGTAGCAGGTTATCTCCGCAGCCTGGGCCTAAACCCTGGAGATATTGCAGGCATATGCATGAGACGGTCACCAGCAATGGTGGCTGCAATGCTGGGTATATGGAAAGCTGGCGCTGCCTATGTGCCGCTTGATCCTCAATATCCTGAAGAGCGGTTGAATCTGATGCTGGCCGACTCCGCCGCAAAAGTCGTGATCACAGAAGAGGGTTTGCGTTCGAAAGTTAATGCCTCGGCGGCCACCATCGTCTGTATAGACAAGGATTGGGACCGGTTTGCCCAGATGAAATCCGGTCGGATCAACGTGGAGGTAAGCAGTGAGCAGATGGC
>JASLFF010000590.1 GCA_030150795.1 Terriglobales bacterium
GAAACGGATGTAGTATTCCGCGCTACTAGTCTGCATGGGCCCCTCCTTAACAGGTGCGGATAGAAATCTTGTCCGCACCTGTTTAAGGAGGGGCCCATGCAGACTAGTAGCGCGGAATACTACATCCGTTTCACCCGGCAACTGGAAAACTTTTTATGAAAAATAGTAGCGATAGGTTAATTAACATACTTTAATAATTTATTGAGTCCGCCTTTGCGAAGGTCATTTAATAGATCTACTAAGATAGTTCCAAAATGGAACATTGTTTTACCTATATAGTTCCAGTATTTACTTACGTAAGCGCAAGCATGCCGTTAAGAGCCTATTGACGACAATTATTTTTTGGGATAATTTATTAGAAAACTGTTTAAAGATTAGAAATTTCATTAGAGAAGCTCGGGGTCAGAACGGGCCGTGACCGCATCAATAACGGACGGTGCTCATCCCTCCAAAGGAAGGAATTAAAACTCGGCGCTTTAGGCTGAGCCGATAGAGTCCACACCATAGGAATCAAGCACGTCACGCAATGTAACTATGCCTTCAAGCTTATGAACGTCGGCCCGGTTGACCACCGGCAAAATGTCAATATGCGCGCTGCTCATTCGCTCCAGGGCAATGTGGAGAGCGTGGTCAGTATGGACGTGGGGAAACTCCAGCTTCTCCTGCAGGCTCAGCAGTGTCTCTTGCGCCTTACCTTCATTAAGGGCGTTCGTGAGACTTGTTTTGCTTACTACTCCGATTACGCTTCCTTCATCCATGAGCGGCCAGGAGCGGAATTGGCTGGTGCTAACGAGTTCAATTGCCTGTTGTACGCTCAATTGTGCCGTTAGAATTTCTGTGGCATTCCGCATCGCCTGAAACACCCTACGCTGTCCGAATCCTGACCGCGACTTTGAGTCCGGCAGGTGAATGCCGTCCTGATGGGCAAGCGCCTCGTAAATCGGCTGCTTCTGCAGCCGCGACGAAATGAATAAGCTTGCCAGGTTGGCAATCATCAACGGCACAATGACCGCGTAATCGTGCGTCATTTCAAAAATCATCAGCACAGAGGTCATCGGCGCTCTTACAATCCCGGCAAACAATGCGCCCATGCCAACCAGTGCATAAGCTCCGGGTAGAGCGGTGGAAAAAGGCAAAAAATGATGGGCCACGCTGCCGATAGTTCCGCCCAGCATCGCGCCAAGAAATAGTGCTGGACCAAAAATTCCGCCGGCGTTGCCTGAAGCATAGCTCACAGTCACCGCAAAAAGCTTGAGCACGACCAGGAGCGCCATCAGCTTCAACGCCATGTGGCTGTTCAGAGCATCACCCACATAGCTGTAACCCACTCCCAGCACCTGAGGCACGAACAAGCCCATCATCCCAACCAGCACACCTCCAGCTACGGGATGGCACCAGCGCGTTTTTCTGGGCAGCAGCAAAAAGCGAGTGCGCATCCCTAGCAGCAGTTTGGTAAAAGCCGCAGATACAAATCCCCCGGCAATCCCCAACACCGCATAGATGGCCAATTCACCCGGATGCACCAATTCATACTGAGGGACATGGAACAGCGGGTTGTTTCCCAGCAGTGCGCGCAATATGGCCCAGGAGGTTGCCGACGCAAGCACAACCGATCCCAGGATCGGCGCGTTCAGGTCTCCCATGACTTCTTCCAGGGAAAACAGCACGGCAGCCATGGGCGTGTTGAACGCGGCGGCAATGGCAGCGGCCGCTCCTACCGGAATGAGCGCTTTTACTTTTTCCTGGCGCAATCCCAGCCGCCGTCCCAGCACAGAAGCGATTCCTGCGCCCACCTGCACCGATGGCCCTTCGCGTCCCAGCGGAATTCCACTGGCCAGCGTTGCCGCAGTGCAGCCAAACTTGCCTATCACCGTACGGAGTGAGATGTATCCTTCGCGCGCAAACAAGGCTGCTTTAGTCTGCGGCACACCGCTGCCTCGGGCATTGGGGAAGTAACGCGCCAGCAGATAGCCCATCGCCAGTGATCCTGCAACCGGGATTAGAACCCGCCTCCATGGGTCGCTGCCAACTGGATACAGCCGCAGTCCCATGTGCTCGGTCAGCACGATGAATGCAACCACGGCCAGGCCCACGAGCGCGCCGATCACCAGTGTAAGGGCAAGAAATACCTGGTCTTCTCGCTGGGCCGCAAACAAAGCCCAGCGCCTGGAAAATCCGCTTGTTTCTTTCGATTCGGAAGTTATTTCGGCAGGAGAAATACTCACTCCTCTAGCTTACTAAAAATATCGCCCAACGATGCATTCGCCTCTGCTGAGAGTCAAGCTCTTTGACTTGCACTAAGAACTTATCAACATCGAGAAACGCCGATTTCTACGCAGTTCACAGATGCTCCTGGAAGAACGCCAGCGTGCGCTGCCGCGCCAGTCTTGCCGACACCGGCTCAAAATCCTTGCGTTGATCGCAATTGAAGCCATGGCCGGCGTCATAGAGAAACAGCGGCACGTCAGGCTGAGCGGCCTTGATCTTTTCAATTTCTGCCGGACCAATGTGCGGGTCCTTGGCGCCAAAGTGCATCATCACTGGGCAGCGCGGCGTCTCCGTGGCGTTTGCCGCTATCTGCCCGCCGTAATAGCACACAGCCGCCGCCGGATCGAGCCGCGTGGCAGCCAGCCACGCCAGACTTCCGCCGTAACAAAATCCCACAACACCAACTTTCAGTTCAGGCCATTGCGCTCTGGCGTGGCCGATGGAAGCGGCAAAGTCCAGCAAAGCCGCATCCATGCCAATCTGCCTTGCGGCTTTCATTCCTTGCGCGGAATCCGTGGGGTTATAGCCAAGTTCAAGGTTGGGCTGCACGCGATCAAACAATGCGGGAGCAACCACGTGAAAGCCCTGGCTGGCGTAATCATCGGCAACGGACCGGATGTGGCTGTTCACGCCAAAGATTTCCTGGATCAGGATGATGGCTCCGCGCGCCGGAGTGCTGCTTTCAGCTACATATGCATCGAATTTGTGCCCATCAGTAGCCGCTAATTTTATTTTTGTACCCATTTTGTCACCTATGAATGTGAAGCCGGGAGCTTGTCCGTCGCCTCCAGGACCTGCGCCATAAAGTCCATCAGTTGCCATTGCTGCTGCCACGTTACTTTATTTCCCATATCCACATGGACGAGCGCCGCGCTCACCAGTTGCGCCCTGAGTTCAGCCGCTGGCACATCCTTTGCCAGCCACAGCGTCTCTGAAGCCGGAATGACCGTATCTCCCGCGCCATGCAGCAGAAAGACAGGCGTATGCAACTGATCGAGATGCCCGTGCGGTGAAACCGCGTCCATCTCATCTTTATGCAGCGTAGTCTCCCGCAGCAGCGCGTCCCGCATCTGGTCACGATGGTGAAGCAACATGTCCAGTTCGCGCTTTCCTTCCGGACTCAACGCCTCCGCTGTCCTCATGGCTTGCGGCTGCTCCCAGAGCCATTGCCGTAGGGATTCACGCGCGATAGGAATATCCGCGGACGAGAAAAAGTCTTCCAGGTGCGAGTACGCCAATACCAACGCGCCATATTCATGTGCCTGAAGCTGAGTCTCAACGCCGTCGGGGCCGATGATTACATTGGCGGCAAAAAATCGTGCTACGCGGGCCATGTCATCATGCGCTCCAATAGCCACGACAAAGCCGATATGGTCACCAAACTCCCTTCGATCTGCTGCCAGCAACGCAAGGCCGCCGGCAAAGCTGAGCCCCAACACGCCCACTTTGCGGTGCATGCGCGTGCTCAACACCACCGCCGAATCGCCAATTACATCAATGGTCCTGGCCGTTACGCGATAGTCCGCCAGGTCTTGCAGCTCAGGAGTCATGACCAGCACTCCGGCGCCGGCCAGCGCCCGCGCCAGGTTCCACAATCGCGGATCATCGATTCCCAGATGATGAACGCCGTGCAGCAGCACTACGCCGCCCGGATCCTGAACATCCTGCGGTGCGTAGGTTCGGAAGCGAAGAGGACCATGCGGCGTCAGTGCGTAGCCGTCCTCTTCTTTGAAAGGATGATCGGCAAAGCGGGTCTCGAGTCCCTGCGCATGTGCGTTAGAAAATCGCAACAGCAGTGACATGGCGCGCAGGTGTGCGCCAACAGGATGCAGCAGGACCGTTCCGGTCAGCACGACCGAAGCCAGCAGCACAAACAGGAAAATAAAAACTCTTTGCCTGCGTGTGAATCTTGCCACTTAGATCTCCAGAATTACCGGCATAATCAGAGGCCTCCGCGCGGTCGTTTTCACGATAAAACGCTTTAGATCGGCACGGATTTTTTCCTTGATCACGCCATAATCGGCCTTCTCTTCTGCTGTTGAACCATCGAGCGTGGCGGAGACAATGCGCCGGGCCTCGCGCACAAAGCCGTCTTCTGATCCGGCGGCAAATCCGCGCATCACGATCTCAGGAATCGATTCC
>JASLFF010000621.1 GCA_030150795.1 Terriglobales bacterium
CTGGCAGACATGTGCGCGCGTCCCTAGACCATGTTTGCGAGCTGCTCCAAGAACTTTTTCCGACTGTTCCTGCGTGAACGCTCCCCGATCACAAAACACGTCCACATACTTCGCCAGTTTCTTCCTGGCGGCGAGCGGAATCATCTCGTCGCAGACTTTCTTTACATAGTCGTCCGCTTTGCCGGCATATTCCTGCGGTACCACGTGCGCCGCCAGCAGTGTGGGGACTACTTCTCCCGGCCATTGCCGCGCCGCGTCGCGTATCGCTTCCAATGATTTGATTTCATCTTCCAGCGTCAAGCCGTAGCCGGATTTCGCTTCCACTACGCTGGTTCCCTGCTCCAGCATGGCATTCAATGCCGTCAACACCTTCTTGCTCAACTCGCCTCGGCTCGACCTTCGCACCCCCGCAACGCTCGACCGAATCCCGCCGCCCGCCGCCGCAATCTCTTCATAGCCCGCGCCGCCGATGCGCTTTTCAAAGTCCACCAATCGCGGCTCGGCAAACACCGGATGCGTGTGGCAATCAATCAGCCCCGGAATCACTACTCCACCCTGACAGTCGAGCTCTTTGATTTTCTTGCGGTTCGTTCTCAGCCACTGATCGCGCAGCAGTTCTCGCTGCGATCCGGTGGCCAGGATCTTCCCTCCGCCGCAGAGCACCGCCGCATCCTTTATTAATCCGACTTCCTGGAGATCGCCCCCGCGCCGTGAGGCAGACTCACCGTGCAATGTAAGAAGCTGGCCGATGTTGGCAAGCAGAAGGTAAGGAGATTGAGTGGATTTCGGCAAAATGTCAGTGGCGCTGCCCTTCGTGTTCCTTAGTGTCCTTTGTCATCCAGGGCCTTCGGCCCGCGCAAGCACATGAAAATCGGTTTTTCGACCTTGTGGTTACAGGGTTCCCTCGCTACGCTCGGGACGGAGCTATGTGGCTAAAGGGCTCCTTCGTTACCGCTCGGGACGCAGCTTCATCGGCACATTCACACCCGTTTTCTCAGCGAACCGCTCCGCCTCTTCATACCCAGCGTCCACGTGCCGCGCCACTCCGATCCCCGGATCATTCGTCAGCACGCGCTCAATCCGCTTTGCCATCGCATCTGTTCCGTCTGCGACGGTGACCTGCCCGGCATGCAATGAATAGCCAATGCCTACGCCGCCGCCGTTGTGAATCGACACCCAGCTTGCGCCGCTGGCGGTATTGAGCAAAGCGTTGAGCAACGGCCAGTCAGCCACGGCGTCACTGCCATCTTTCATGCTTTCGGTTTCACGATATGGTGACGCCACCGATCCGCAATCCAGATGGTCGCGCCCAATTACGATTGGCGCTTTGATCTTGCCTTTCTTCACCAAATCGTTCATCGCCAGCCCAAACTGCGCACGTTCACCGTATCCGAGCCAGCAGATTCGTGCCGGCAGTCCCTGAAACTTGATGCGCTTGCGCGCCAGGTTGATCCAGCGGTTCAGGATACGGTTCTGTGGGAACAGCTCCAGCACCAGATCGTCGGTCACGGCAATATCGGCCGGATCGCCGGAGAGCGCAACCCAGCGAAACGGCCCGCGCCCTTCGCAAAACAGCGGACGAATATACGCCGGCACAAAGCCGGAAAAGTCGTAAGCATCCTTCACGCCCTGCTGGAAAGCAAATGTCCTGATGTTGTTGCCGTAATCAAACGTAACGCTGCCCATCTTCTGCAAGCGCAGCATGCCTTCAACGTGGCGCGCCATCGCGTTGAGCGACTTTTCCAGATACGCCTTAGGATCGCTCTTGCGCAGTTCCAACGCCTGCTCCAGCGTCATGCCGTTGGGCACATAGCCATTCAGCGGATCGTGGGCCGAAGTCTGGTCGGTAAGAATGTCCGGCAGCACGCCGCGTTCAGCCAGCTCAGGAATCACGTCCGCGCAATTCCCTACCAGCCCCACGGAGATCGCTTCTTTCTTGCGCACGGCATTCTTGAGTATTCTTAGCGCTTCATCCAGGTTGTTGACCATGAAGTCGCAATAGCCGGTTTTCAGCCGCTTCTTGATGCGCTCTGCGTCCACGTCGATTCCCAGGAAGCATGCGCCGGCCATTGTCGCCGCCAGAGGCTGCGCGCCACCCATGCCGCCCATGCCGCCGCTCACCACCAGTTTGCCGGCCAAGTCGCCGCCCAAATGTTTCTCTGCCGCTGCGGCAAATGTCTCAAACGTCCCCTGAACGATTCCCTGCGAGCCGATATAAATCCACGAACCGGCGGTCATTTGCCCATACATCATCAGTCCGGCTCGCTCGAGTTCGTTAAACTTCTCCCAGTTTGACCAGTGGCCCACAAGGTTGGAATTGGCAATCAGGACACGCGGCGCGTAATCGTGCGTTTTGAAAATTCCTACCGGCTTACCTGACTGCACCAGCAACGTCTCATCGTTTTCCAGCGATTTCAATGAAGCAAGGATCGCCTCCAGGCATTGCTGATTGCGCGCTACTTTGCCCGTGCCGCCATACACCACCAAGTCGCGCGGACGCTCGCCTACCTCGTCATCAAGGTTATTCATGAGCATGCGCATGGCGGCTTCCTGCGGCCAGCCTTTGCATGTGAGGTCCGTCCCACGCGGAGCTTTCAACGGAGGCAGATGGGTAGCCTGAATTTCAGTATCAACCGGCATACAAAGATGGTAGCA
>JASLFF010000721.1 GCA_030150795.1 Terriglobales bacterium
ATTCGCGGTGACGATGTCACAATTGTCGATGACTTGTCGACTGGTTCAGTTCACAACATCAAAGCTTTAAAGCCATCGAGCAATTTCGAGTATTTCATAGACAGCGTTACCAATGAACGGCTCATGGCTGAGTTGGTGGACTCTGCTGATGTGATTTATCACCTTGCCGCCGCCGTTGGAGTGAAGTTGATCGTGGAAAGCCCGACGCGAACAATGGAAACAAATATTCGCGGCACTGAAATCATTCTTGAGCTGGCTGCCAAGAAGAAGAAACGTGTTCTGATTACCTCAACATCCGAGGTCTACGGCAAGAGGGACACAGTTCCTTTTCAGGAAGGGAATGATCTGGTTCTTGGCCCTCCAGACAAAGGCCGCTGGAGCTATGCCTGTTCCAAATTGATCGATGAATTCCTTGCCATTGCCTATTGGAGGGAAAAGCGAGTTCCGACAGTGGTGGCCCGTATGTTCAATGTTGTGGGGCCACGGCAGACCGGCCGGTATGGCATGGTCGTTCCCAGTTTGATAAAGCAGGCCCTCGCCGGCGATAACTTGACTGTTTTCGGTGATGGTTCACAAACCCGCTGCTTCACTCATGTCGCCGATGCCACGCAGGCCTTGATTGGCCTGGCGGAACACCCTGAAGCCAATGGAAATGTTTATAACATCGGGTCCACCGAAGAAATTTCCGTTCTCGAATTAGCGCAGCGCATCAAGCGGTTAACCGGCTCAAACTCCCAGATTGTTTTCATCCCTTACAGCCAGGCTTATGAAGAAGGGTTTGAGGACATGATGCGTCGCGTACCCGACTTATCCAAAATCAACCAGCTCATTGGCTATGCTCCCTCAATGGGATTGGATGAAATACTTACTGACATCATTCGGCACCATCGCGGTGAACTCAACGTGGTCCACACAAATGGACATCGGAAGTTTGTCGAAACAGCGCTTACTGCGGCCGCAGGCAGGTGATTTGCGGTGTCCGTGCTTGCTGAGCGCGGACCTGCACTGCCCCTGCAAGGGACAAGTAACCTCTAGAAACGATTCCAGGCCATCAGGTTAGAATTTGGCGTCCCGTCTTGGGTGATTTACGTAGACCGGCTCAGCAGAGCTCCCGGTTTGTTTTAAAGGTTTGGTATGGAAGTGCTGCATTCGTTTAGATCCATCATCGGAATTGTTGAAAGGCCCGCGCTGTCCCAGGTAGCTTGGCTCGCTCTGCTTTCGGCGACAGGCTCTATTGTTCTCACCGCTCTGTTCATCACAATCGCGACGGCGAAGGGCTGGGTCGTTGTACCGTCTCAGAACCGGTGGAGCAAGCGCACGGTTGCGCAGTTCGGCGGCGGTCCTGTGTTGTTGACCTTTTGGCTCATCGCCTTGATGTCGCCGGCTTTTCACCAGTATAAGGTTCTTCTGCTATCAACTGTCGCTCTGGCATTGCTGGGATTCATTGACGACATAAAAGGGCTTGGGCCTAAACCCAAGCTTCTGATGGAAGTGTTGATCGCAGCGTGCACGGTTTCCTCTGGCATCATCAGCCCAATTACGCCTAGCGTCAGCGTGAACTGGGTTTTGACCGTGCTCTGGATCGTTATTATTTCAAACGCTTTCAACATCATTGACAATATGGACGGCCTGGCCGGCGGTGTGGCCATCATTGGCCTGGCGGGCATCGCGTTTCTTGCAGGATTGAACTCGCCTATCGGTATCCTCTCTGTTGTGTTGATGGTTTCCGTGGCTGGATTCTTCTTGTTCAACTTTAATCCGGCAAAAATCTTTATGGGTGATTTGGGATCTTTGCCCATTGGTTTTTTCCTGGCTTCGGCCTCCGTGATTAGCGCGGGCAGCGTACGGCGTCCTTTGGGGGGATTGGTGATACCTTGCTTGATCCTCTTTGTGCCTGTTTTCGACGCCTTGCTGGTGAACCTGTCCAGGCGGATCAAAGGACGGGCCATTTCGGACGGCGGTCGCGACCACTCTTCGCATCGCCTGGTTTTTTCCGGGCTCAGCGAACGCCGAGCAGTTGGATTACTCCATGCTATGGCGCTGTGCGCCGGCGTTCTGGCTGTTGTTTGGGCGCGCCTGGGTTCCGCATGGGCAAATGTAGTGCTTGCCGTTAGCCTGATTGGCGTATTTCACTTCTGGTGGTATCTGATTCGAGTAAAATTACCTGATAGCTGGTTTTCCAGGGCCATGGTGGCTCCGCTTCCCGATTTCCTGCTGCTTCGCGGAGCAAGGGCTGCAAAAATGGCCCGCGATTTTGCCCTGATCGTGCTCGGAATTTATGTGATTGCATTGCTGTTCCCGGAGAAGTTCGAGGTACTTTCTACCACAAGATTGTGGATAGCCGCCTGCGCCGCTGCTGTGCTTCAACTCGGATCTTTCTGCCTCGGTGGCATGTATCGTGCACAATCAATGCGATCATCGACAAAGGAACTTTTCGATGTCCTTAAAGGCATGGCGTTAGCAGCTTTGTTTGCTTTTTCTTGCTGCTACATCGCGGGGTTTTCATTTGCATGGATCCTGCCTTTGCTTGCGGCGAACACATTACTGACGACCGCGATGCTGCTCTCCAGCCGTTTGCTGAATGTTGGCCTCGGCCGGGTCTCAGCACAACTGCATCTGCGCAAAATGCCGGATGGATTTTTGCCCAGCCAGACGTTGGCCCTAATTCATGCGGCACAGCCTGCGGAAAACACTTTTTCGCATTTGCCGATTTCCCAGAAACTGGCAGACAAGGCGGAACTTTCTTGAAGTTTTTTAGTCACTGCGATTTGTCTAATTTGTAAAAGGATGTTTGGGTATGAAAAGGGTTTTGCTCACCGGCTGCGCCGGATTCATTGGGTTCCATGTCACGCAACGGCTTCTACAGTCAGGCCACGAGGTCATAGGAATTGACAACCTCAACCGCTTTTATAATGAAGGCCTGAAACCTGCGCGGCTGGAAATCCTTGAAAAGGACCAAGGTTTCAAGTTTATCCATGCCGATCTCGCCGACCTTACTGCGATCACTGAAATTTTCGAAAGAGAACAGTTCACTCTGGTGGTCCATCTGGCGGCGCAGGCGGGAGTGCGATACTCCCTGGAAAATCCTCATCTCTATGTGCAGAGCAATCTTGCCGGTTTTGTGAATGTGATTGAGGCATCAAGGAAGAAAAAGCTTGAGCATTTCGTCTATGCCTCTTCTAGTTCTGTGTATGGCGCCAATAAAAAAACGCCATTTTCAGAAAGGGACAACGTCGACCACCCGATCAGCCTTTATGCAGCTACAAAGAAGAGCAATGAGTTAATTGCCCACGTTTATGCTCATCTCTACGGGCTACCGGTGACTGGTCTGCGTTTTTTTACCGTCTATGGACCTTGGGGCCGGCCGGATATGGCGATCTTTAAGTTCTGCAAGGCCATTCACGAGGGATCGCCCATTGAGGTTTTCAATCAGGGACAGATGCTTCGGGACTTTACTTACATTGACGATATCGTTGAAGGCGTTGTGCGAGTGCTTGCCAAGCCTCCTGCCCGTGAGCAAGCCGACGACGGATCTGACGACGTTGCGCCGAACTATCGTGTGTACAACATTGGGCACAACCATCCTGTGGAGCTTTTGAAATTGATCCATGTCCTGGAAAATAAGATCGGGAAAAAGGCCAATATCAAATGGCTGCCCATGCAGCCTGGAGATGTTCCCGTCACCTACGCGGACATAGACCGCCTGGGCGAAGAAGTGGGTTACAGGCCGCACACGTCGGTAGAAGAGGGAATTTCCCGCTTTGTGGACTGGTATCGCGAGTTTTACAGCCTGCACAGCCGGGCAGCGGCCGCTGTCCCGTCTTTTGCCCGATAAGATGCCCCATTCGGATTCGCGGCGAACGCAACGGACAGCGAATATCCCATGAGCGCGGCTCGTCCTAAAATTTTGTTCGTGGTGGCCGAGGACTGGTATTTCTGGTCGCACCGGCGTCCCATTGCCACAGCAGCGCTACAGAACGGCTATGACGTTTTTGTGGCCACTCGCGTCGGCAATTGTGGCGAGAAAATCGTTGAAGCCGGCTTCCGCCTTATCCCGCTCCGGCTGAATCGCAGCAGTTATTCACTTTTCTATGAGCTTCGCACCATTTCAGAGTTGCGAAGCATTTATCGGCGCGAGAAGCCGGACATTGTCCATCACATTGCGCTGAAGCCCATCCTTTATGGCTCCATGGCGGCATTAGGTAACCGGAGAGTGCAAGTAATCAACGCATTTGCCGGTCTGGGATATCTGGTTTCGTCTCCGTCATTCAAGGCCCGGGCGCTGAAGCGAGCGCTCTGGGGGATGTTCCGCTTTCTGCTGAACCGCCCGAATTCCTTCCTTCTTTTGCAGAACCGCGAAGACCGCGATCTGCTGGTTGCAGAAGAAAGAACCACCATCATTCGCGGCTCCGGTGTGAACGTGAATGAGTTCCAAGCCACGGCTGAGGTTCCCGGCACTCCGATTGTCTTGCTGTCATCGCGCATGCTGTGGATCAAAGGCATTAGCGATTTTGTGGAAGCCGCAAAACTTCTTCGCGCCAGTGGCATAAATGCCCGCTTCGTGTTGGCCGGCGATACCGATCCTGGCAGTCCTGGCGCTATTCCGCGAGAGAAATTGCAGGCGTGGCAAAATGCTGGCCCGGTGGAATGGTGGGGACATCAGGAATCAATGTCCCGAATGGTGCAGCAAGCAGCTATCGTTTGTCTTCCATCGCATGGAGGGGAAGGAGTTCCAAAAGCGCTGATTGAGGCGGCCGCCAGTGAGCGCGCGATTGTTGCCACTGATGTGCCGGGGTGCAGAGATATCGTCCGGCATGGAACGAATGGGCTTCTTGTGCCGCCCAGAGATCCAGTGGCGCTGGCCGATGCAATTGCCCAGTTGTTGAACGATGCATCATTGCGGGCTGAAATGGGACGTCGCGGGCGTGAGATAGCGGTGAACGAGTTCTCTGAGAAAAAAGTGATCCAGCAAACGTTGGCCTTATATCGCAAACTGCTCAATGGCGCTGCTGCACCCGTGAGCGCCGATAGCCCGGTTCGCGAGATTTGAGC
>JASLFF010000049.1 GCA_030150795.1 Terriglobales bacterium
CGCCAAGCAGCAGCAGGCCAATGCTGCCCAGGAACGGCAGGTCCCAGTTTTTTGTCTTATCGATCACGTAACCTGCGACCAGGGGTGAGACAGCTGCGGCCAGCGCCGAACCAACGTTCATCAAGCCGCTGGCGGAGCCTGAGAAACGCGGAGCAATGTCCATGGGGATCGCCCAGAAGGGGCCAATAGTGAATTCGGCAAAGAAGAAAGCTGCGCTGAGGCAGAGTGCAACGATGGTTAAATTGTGGGACCTTAAGATTGGAATCATGAACAAGAGTGACAACACAAAGCCAGCAATTACCAGGTTGCGGCGCGCCTTATTGCGATCTCCGGTCTTGATGAGAATCCGGTCGCTCACCACACCGCCTACTGTGTCACCAATCACGCCGGCCAGGAAAACGCCGCTGGAAAATAGCGCGGAATTTTTGAGGTTGAGCTTGTAGCCGTGCATGAAGAACTGCGGCAGCCATGTGAGATAAAGCCAGAGCGTCCAGCCGTAACAGAAGTAAACCAGCGTGACCGGAGCCATGCGGAAGGTGAGCGCCTTCCACGGCACGGGATCTTTCTTCCTGTCCTGTTTTGTTGCGTAGGTCGGTATTCGCGCTAATTCTTCCGGCGTAATGCCGCGATGCGTAGCAGGATTGTCTCGGAAATAGAACCACCAGACGATGGACCAAATCAGGCTCACTACACCCAAAACCTTAAAAGCGAGCCGCCATGAACCAAGGCCGATGAGCAATGCCACCAGCGGCGGAGTGAAGAAATTGCCCAATCGAGCAAAAGAATGTGTAATGCCCTGAGCGAAACCTCGTTTCTCAGCGGGAAACCAGTCCGCCAGGGCACGCGTGGCCGTGGGGAAAGTGGCGCCTTCACCCAAACCGAGAATCACGCGGCACACAATCAATGCCGCAAAACTGCCGACCAGTCCAATTAACATGGTGGAGCCGGCCCATATGATCCCGCAGACGGTGAGCGTGAGGCGCGCGCCGAATTTGTCACTCAACCATCCGCCCCAGACTTGCAACGCCAAGTACGCCCATCCGAACGCGGAGAACACCCATCCCAGTTGAGTGGTGCTGAGATGAAGGTCCTTTTGTATTGACGGACCGGCGGTGTTCACGTTGATACGGTCAATATAGGTGAGCCCGTACATCAGGCAAACCATGAAGAGCACAAGGTTCGTCGAGGAAAAAATTTTCTGGAAAGGGCTGCGTCTGTCGACGACCGAAGCGATTTTGGGATTGGGGGTGGCCATATGAGTGCCGCCAGTTTTATCAGGAAAGCCGCTCTGCGGCAATCATCTTCTTTCTTGATGCTGCTGCTTTATAACGATCAAGACCGGCCGCTTTGTGCGCTCAATCTTCGCTTTCCAAATTGCAAGCAACATCCAGCTACTTAGCCAGCATCATACTCAACTACACCGAAAGAAAGCGCCAAGAAAAGAGACCCTTTGCCCCAAACGCTGGTGTTCAAGAAATCCGGAAAAGCACTGCCCCAACCTACTCTGGTTGCGTCAAAAAGTGAAACCAGGCCCAAAAAGACTGCCGCGATGTTTGCCGGCATGACAGAAGCTGAGGTCATCCGCAAAGCCCAGGCCGGCGACGCACAATGTTTTGAGGCGCTGTATAACCATCACAAGCGGCGTATCTTTTCACTCTGCCTGCGCATGACCAACAACTATGCCCAGGCTGAAGATTTCATGCAGGAAGCGTTCTTGCAGCTTTATCGCAAGATCGCGTCGTTCCGCGGCGAATCGGCGTTTTCAACCTGGCTGCACCGTCTCTCAGTAAATATTATCCTTATGCACTGGCGCAAGAAGGGCCTTAACGAGGTTTCACTGGAAGAGACTTTGGACCCGCAATCAGAAGATGGTCCCAGGAGAGATATCGGCAAGCGGGACGACTCCCTTCATGGTTCGGTTGATCGCATGACTTTGGAAAATGCCATCGCCGGCCTTGCTCCCGGTTACCGTATTATTTTCGTGCTGCATGACGTAGAAGGCTATGAGCACAATGAGATCGCTGAGATGCTGGGCTGCTCGATTGGAAACAGCAAGTCCCAACTGCACAAAGCGCGCATGAAATTGCGGACATTGTTGCCACGCGCCGGAAGCGCCAAGAATACCAACCTGGAATCAGAAATGGTTGCAGCCGCGTAACACCAAGGCCACGCTCCAATCTGCGAGATAGTAGAACCGGTCTCCGAACGCGGTTATAGATGGCGTGAACTTTAAAAAGCAAAACACAGGGTCCCTCCGTCCTACGCGCGCGCTGGAAAAAACGCGCGCTCGCTTAACGGTCGTCGGAATTGACGAGTTATAAAAAGTTTACGTTAACACTAAAACTGCTCTAATCTTCCTACCCTGACAAGCGTGCGGCTTCTATGACAGCTTTGGCTGCATTCTCTTGCGGAACGTCGTTTCCACATGTAATCGCCCAGGAATTTATCAGCCTGCCTTGCATTTTGAGACAATGCCAGAGACTCGAGCGCATGAGGCGCGATGCCACAGATTCCGAAGCAAGAGTTCGAACGGCTGCCACTGCGGGTCCATGACTTGCTTGCCGGCGTACCGCTGCATGACGTGTGGGCCGTCAATCTGCCGCATATACGCTCCGGCATCACGCTGGATGAGTTTTTGCGGGCGGCAAGCGCACGACCATACACAGCTTCCGGGCCTGCGCACGCGCTCCTGAAGTTCCGTCTTCTTATTGGCCGACTCCTTGAGTGGGACCGCGAACCGGCGGTAAGCGCAGGGGATCTCTTTGCCACCCGACTAACGAGCGCCGATGGCTCGAAGTCCCTGGTGCAGGCAGGTATACGCGAGGGGCCGTTCCGCGTGGTGTACCGCTTCAAAAACGAGCAACTGCTGAAGCTGATCAATCGCACCGCCCACGCCGCAGCGCTGAGCGCCCTGGTGGAAACCTCAGATTACTACCGCTTCTATTTTGCAGTGTATGTGCGGAGCGTGAGCCGTTTCACGCCGGTCTATATGGCGCTCATCGACCCGTTCCGCAAGCTGATTGTCTATCCCTCATTGCTGCGCAGCGTCCGCAGGAAGTGGGACGAGATTTACGGAACAGCGTGAATCTGGGCATCTGCTGAGGGAAAAACGGGGGAACGGACGGAATGTTTTCTCACCTTGGTTGAAGCATCGCCGGCCTTGGGGAATACTGCTTGAATGACCGATGACAAGCCGCTTTTCGATCTGTCACAACTGAACTTCGAGGAGTTCGTGTCC
Source organism: Terriglobales bacterium (assembly GCA_030150795.1). The sequence continues at coordinate 3,239 of JASLFF010000049.1, forward strand.
TTTTTCTTCAACCACAACATTGAGAAAGAGGAATATTGGTATCAGGAACCAGCCCTTCAGGATTTCAATGACTTCGGTGACAAAGATGTGTCATCACCAGCAGTAATTGTCGAA
>JASLFF010000111.1 GCA_030150795.1 Terriglobales bacterium
GCACGGAACGGTCTGCAATCTGCCTAATACTTTGATCGCACGGACCGGTTATACGGCGGAAGATGGATTCGAGATTTATGTTCCTTCCGACGTTGCTACCAGCGAGCGCGTGTGGAGTGAAGTGACCGAGGCCGGCAAGGAGTTTGGTATTGTTCCCTGCGGCTTGGGTGCCCGCAATACGCTGCGGCTGGAAGGCAAGATGGCGCTTTACGGCCACGAGATTTCTGACACCATCAATGTCTTTGAAGCGGCGCTGGACCGCTACTGCAAGATGGAGAAGGCAGACTTCGTCGGCAAAGCAGCGCTGGAAAAGGTGAAAGCCGCTGGGGTAAAGCGCATCCTGGTGGGCCTGGAAGCGGTAGATCGAGGCATTCCGCGCGATGGCTACAAAGTCTTTGACGCGCAAGGAACTGAAATCGGCTATGTCACCAGCGGATCGCCCGCGCCGTTTTTGAAAAAGAACATTGCCCTGGCTTACGTGCCGCCCACACATTCAGAGATTGGGCATGAAGTTTTTGTGGAGATCAGGGGGCAGAAGATCAAGAGCAAGGTTGTGCCAACGCCGTTTTACAAGCGCCCGAAAAAGGCATAGTCAATAAAATCACGGTCCCAAACAGTTATCCCAGAAAAATCTAAATTGCAGGCAGGATGAACCTAATGGCATATCCAAAAGATTACAAGTACACCAAAGAGCACGAGTGGATACAGGTGAAGGGCAACACCGCCACCGTGGGAATCACCGATCATGCGCAGGAGTCGCTGGGCGACATTGTGTTTGTTGAGCTGCCAAAAGTGGGCGCGCAGGTGGAAGCAGGCAAGAGCTTTGGCACAGTGGAATCGGTAAAAGCTGTCTCGGAGCTTTATGCTCCGGCGTCCGGCAAGGTGGTTGAGGTGAATGAAAGCTTGAACCAGGGGCCGGAAGCGGTGAACCAGGACGCGCACAAGGCCTGGATGATTAAGCTGGAGCTGACGAACCCGAGCCAGGCGGACGGGCTAATGTCAGCCGACGATTACGAGAAATACGTGGCTGAAGAGAAGTAACGTCGTGAAATCCCGAGCGGAGCGAGGGAACCCTATGGCCATGATGATTTTGGGATTGAAATGAGCAGACATTAGAGCGTATGGCAGTTTGAGAAACGTGCAACTTGCAAACACAAGATCCCTCATCCCTACTCGCGCGCTGATGACTGCGCGTGCTCGTTCACGGGATTCGGGATGACAAGTGTAAGAGTCTTATAGTTAACCTAAGCTGTACAGAAGATTGTAGGGATCCCTCACGCAGGAAAAAACACGCGTTCGGGATTTCAGAAAAGCCCGCAAAATGCGCGGGTTCGGGACTTTCAGAAAAAAACATGCGCTACTTACCAAAATCTCCCGCTGATCGTGCGCAGATGATGCGCGAGATCGGATGCAAGTCCATAGATGATCTGTTTGCGCCGATTCCGGCAGAATACCGGCTGAACCGCGACCTGAAAGTGCCGCGGCAGATGGCGGAATCAGAAATCATCGACTATTTCCATGCCCGGGCTGACCACAATGCCGCAGGCTACGCGCTGTTTCTGGGTGCGGGAGCTTATCACCACTATCGCCCGGTGGTGATTGATGCCATGGTTTCGCGCGGCGAGTTTTTAACCTCGTACACGCCATACCAGGCGGAGATTGCGCAGGGAACGCTGCAAGCAATTTTCGAATTCCAGACCATGATCTGCGAATTGACCGGGATGGAAGTGGCGAACGCCTCAATGTATGACGGCTCAACGGGCGCGGCGGAAGCCATGCTGATGGCCGTGCGCATTACTGGAAGGAAAGCAGCGGTGGTGGCGCGTAGCGTACATCCGGAGTACCGCGAAGTGATGCACACATACACGCAGCATCAGGGGCTGCCAATCACGGAATGCGACTATTTGGAAAACGGCCGCGTGGATATGGCCGATCTGGAGAAAAAGATTACCAGCGACACCGCTTGCGTGCTGATCCAGTCGCCAAATTTCTTTGGCACCATTGAAGATGTTGCTGCGGTTGCTGATCTGGCGCACAAGAAGGGAGCGTTGTTGATTGTGTCGATCGCGGAAGCACTGTCGCTGGGGATTGTGAAGCCTCCGGTGGAAGCAGACATTGTTTCCATGGAGACGCAGTCTTTCGGCGTCCCGCTGGGATATGGCGGACCATACGCCGGAGTGATGGCGACAAAAGAAAAATTTGTTCGCCAGATACCTGGGCGGCTGGTGGGCGAGACGAAAGATAAAGACGGCAAACGCGGATTCGTGCTGACGTTGTCTACCCGCGAACAGCACATTCGCCGCGAGAAAGCGACATCGAATATCTGCACCAACCAGGCGCTGATCGCGACGATGGCCACAATCTACCTAACAATCTATGGTCGCGAAGGGCTGAAAGAACTGGCCGCCCAGAACCTCGCCAAGGCGACATACGCGCGCAACGAGTATGCGAAGAAGGGAAAGATCCAGTATGAGGGTGCGCCGCGCTATAATGAGTTAGTTGTGAA
>JASLFF010000737.1 GCA_030150795.1 Terriglobales bacterium
AAGGCCACTAGCTCGTTCTTCATTCATCTGGAAAGATGTGCAACCATTGCTCAGATCATTAACGCGACCCGGGAACAGGATGAAGCATCTGCTCCCATGTCCGTGGTCGTCTTACTTAAAGAGTATACGGACGTTGGACGCGGCGATATTCTGTGTGCCCCCCCATCAACCTCCTTTACAATCACAGCGATTCAGGGCCACACTGATCTGGATGTCATCGACTCCCCTGCAGATTGATGAGCCTTATCTTATCAAGCACACGACGCAAACTACCTGCATGCGCATTATGAAATTGCTGCACAAGGTGGATGTCCATAGCCTTGAGAAAATGGCTGCCATCCGTCTCGACCTGAATGAAATCGGCGAAGTAGAGATTGAGACTCACAAGCCGATTTTTTGCGATCCTTATTCTGTCAATAGAGTCACAGGCAGCTTCATTGTGGTCCACCCGATTAGCAATTTGGATTACGGGTCTCAGCGCTTCCGGAAAGACGACTATCGCAGAAGCCGTACGCACAGAACTTCCGACCCGCGGCCTACGTGTGGAGTGTCTGGACGGGACGCAATCCGCAGTCATTTAAGCCGAGAGCTGGGGTTCAGTCCTTCGGATCGAAACGAAAATATCAGGCGGATCCGCTTCGTGGCCCAGCTATTAACCAGAAAACGGAGTGATTGTCCTAGTTTCAGCCATCTCACCATATCGCGCAATCCGCGAGGAAATGCGTGCCACCATTAAAAGCTTCATGGAAGTATTTATAAACGCTTCTATTGAGGTTTGTGAGCAACGGGATCCAAAGGGCCTCTACAAGAAGGCGCGCGCCGGGGGATGCCAGAGTTTCACAGGGATTCATGATCCGTATGAGCCACCACTCTCACCGGAGCTTGAGTGCCGGACAGATATGGAAAGCATCAAAGAAAGGGCCAATAAAGTTATTTCCGCCATCTTGCAGAACTATGCGATCATCACAAAACCCACTGCATGCAAGGCCGAAATGTGTGAATCCGAACCAGTTTTAGGTAGCTAAAACAGCCAGGGCCACCTTGGCCTCAGAGCTATTGCAAGTAAGTACCCATCGATGGGTTATTGAGTATCAACTTTCTCTGATATATCGATTTTAACCTATTCAAAAATCTTGTGACTGCCCGAACTGGCGCATCGAGGCCGTCATCAACATTGCTTTTGGAGTAAAAATAATGGCTGTTAAACGGCTAGCCCTGCTTGCGTCTGAGCCCCATCCCGTCAGTCGGTAGCAACCCTTCAGCGCTGTTGCCTTGCCTGTCACAGAGTGACGAGACTTGATCTTCTTTGGTGGTCAGAAATGCCCGACGGCTGCCTACATGGCACTTCTGAAATACATTTGAGACGTGAAACTTAACCGTCCTCTCCGATATGTTCAGAATATCCGCGATCATTTTGTTTGAGAACCCTTTGCGCAGCAAAGCAATCACCTGTTCTTCGCGCATGGTGGGGTACGTGCTGGAAGAACTGGGCTCACGAAATGAGGGGACCGTGCGTTTTACATACTCTGCGAGAACACCTCGATTGACCCAGAGGTTGCCGTTGAGCACAGAGTCCAGGGCAGGCACCAGTTGTTGGTCCAGAGACATGGAAACATAAATGATCCCGTGTATTCCTAAACAAAGAAGACGTAGCTCCTCCTCCTGACTGACTGGAGTAGGCAGCAAAATGATCGTACGAATGCCGTGGAGCCGCCATGTTGAGCTGAGTTCCGGCCACGCACTTACGGTGCAGGTATCGATGACAAGCGCTGATGGTCTATTTTTATCAAAATGGCCATTCGTGATTTGGAAGTCGCAGACCGTATATGACGTTACGGAGTGTGACTGCACGCTGGCTTGGAGCACAGCGAAGACCAAAGGATGACCAGTGTAAATATAAACCGTGGCAGGTGGCTGGTGATTGGTGATTTCCATAAGACTATTGCTCAATGCAACGCTTCGCGAGCGACGGGTGGCGCTCTCCCAAATCAGGATCTAGTACAACAATGGACCAATTGCTGGGAATGGCGCTGATCCTGGCTTTTGACTACGGGCCTAGCGGAAACTGAACATGCGCTTGCATCAACGAGAATTGACTGTTGGATAAGGTGGACTGACAAAATCAAATGGTGGTTTTTATATCCATATACAAAACCCTTGACCCCGGCTAGCGGACCATTTTCAATAATCGCCGCAGTCCCCACAGCGAGATAGGGGTGCGGCCGTGGTTCGAAATCGTCCTTCAAAACAGCCTGAAGAGCCAAAATTTCACTTTCGTTAATCGGCCAAGGCTCCTTGCGAGAGCCTACAATTCGAAGCACTCCGGGAGTGGTCAAAATTGGGCCAGCCAGGGTGGCATCAAAACGGCAAAATATATAGCCAGGGAAGAGTGGAGTTTTGATGGCCTTAACTCGATCCGACCAGATCTTATGCTGCGAATAAAGCGGTACTAATTGTTCATATCCCTTATGGCGCAATACTTCGGCAGCTGCTAGCTCATTGCGTAGCTTAACTTGTATTGCAAACCAAGAATTATTTTGTTCGGTCAGAGTCATGGTATTGCGGCCCCTCAAAAGTCTAGGCAAATACTAGCGAGCTGCGGAGCAATAATGGGCTCGCTAATAAAAACATTTAATTAAATGCTAAATCCTTATGAAATCCATACTTGAACCTGTTAGCAAGTTAGATTGTGTTGCCGCAATGCGTATCTTGCTACAGCTTGCTAAATCGATCAGCTGTTTCAGTGGAGTTGGTAAAAATGTCAAGAAACCAAGCACTACATGGCCAGTCTATCGCGAAACAATTCATTTGGTTTTCTAACCACAAGCATGCCCAGGGGGTGAATAATACCACGCACAAGCAACGCGCGTGTAGCTATTTTATGCAGTTTTCTTTTAGGGTAGTTCCATAAAGGAACCAGGGCTGTGCTTGCGCGTAAGGTTGCCCCAACGGTGCATCTGACAGGTAGGTACAGGTGGTCTGGACGTTCTACTGTAAAAAAGGACAGGTGTCGATGTTCGAACAGGACATTGTATGTTTATCTTCTGCTAATATGTAGAGAAGGTGATAGATTTCTATCATGGATGGTAGAGGCGATGATTAAAATGGCACTCAAAAACCAATGCCTTGCCTTTAGTAGGAAGTGCAGTGAAACCACTGGCCACGAGTGAGCAGGTATATATGTGGTGTGGTTTGCTTCTAACAAACAGGAGATTCAGCAGCATCTGTATGTGCATGGATCCGTTTTGGTTCGGGGCTGCGGCCTTACGTCAGGGCAGGAGTTTCAAGAGGTTGCCCGTATTTTTTTGCGACAAGCTTGGTGATTATGTAGGAGGCAACTCGCCTCGCAAGAAGGGTGACATCTCATGTGTTTATTTCTACTGAATATCCGAAGGAGGAGCGGATTTCCCTGCACAGCGAAGCCTCTTATTCAAAGAATATGCTGGGCTCAATTATTTTTTGCTGTCTGATACCCGCGGCGGGGGGCCAGACGCCACTTGCAAATAGCCGGCGCGTCTTTAAGCGTATTGATCCTGAGGTCCGCAATCGCTATGAGCGTTGTGGTATGCGATATGTTAATAACCTTCATGGACCATTTGTAGGTAGTGATGGCGACCATGGCATAACGCCGTGATGGCTAGCGCCGAATGGCGGCTGCCAGAACCTGATGGGAGTTGGCGATGTGGTGGAGGATCTTCCTGGGGCCGGTTTCCCAATCGTAACCAATGGGACGCTTTACCACCGGCAGAAATGAAGCTTTGTTGCCGTGGTTTGAATTTCAGTCGCCTTCGCATGCGATTGACGGCGCATACAGCTATCCTGACGAATCTCTGCTTCCCGCATTGTCCCCATTGCAACATGCGTTCTGCTTTTAGTAGTTCTTTCGCGATTCGAGTAAAAGGGCGCCGTCTATTCGGCGCTCTCCGCTTTGTATACATTAATAAAGGATGGAATCGCTGATCTTCAGCTATTGATGCCGCAGGGCCTCCATTGGATCAACTTTCATGGCGCGCCGTGCAGGAACGTAGCAGGCCAGCATAGCAATGCCGCCGAGCAAGGCCGCAACCGAGACAAAGGTGATCGGATCAGTGGGCCGGACCCCGTAAAGCATAGTTCCCATCAGGCGTGTGAGCGCCAAAGCACCGATCACGCCAAGAACGATTCCTGTTAGCGTCATCCATGCGCCATCTTTCAAGACCATGCGCAGCACATCAAACTTCTGGGCTCCCAGGGCCATGCGCACGCCGATCTCCTTAGATCGCTGCCCCACCGTATAAGAAAGGACGCCGTAAATTCCTATGCTAGCCAGCAAAAGAGCCAGGAGCGCAAAGACGCCAAGCAGCGTCATGGTAAAGCGCTTGTTGGAAATCGAATCGGCGACTGTCTTTTCCATGTCTTCAGGATTATGGACGACCAACTCAGAATTGTATTCGAGCATGCGGCTGCGCAGTGCCGCCAGACTCGGTGATCCTGCCACTTGGCGGCGTAGGAAAATATCAGATCCAAGGCCGCCGCGTTTCAGTTGCTTATCGGGAATTTGCGCCATCGGCAGGTAAACCTGCGCCTGCAAAGAACCAGGCCCGTCACTATCCAGACCCCATTGGTTGACATGGCCAACCACGCCGATAATCTGTGGGTTCGGGAGCTTATCGACTTCCGAAGGGTTGGTATTAAAGTCCAGATACTGGCCGATAGGATCCTGGCCGGGAAAATACTTTTCCGCCAGGCTCTCATCGATAACCACGACCGGAGTAGTGTGCTCATTGTCAGCGTTGGTGAAAAAGCGTCCACGTTTTACCGGAATCTGCATTACCTTCAAATAGTCCGGTTCCACGTCATACTCAATGGTCATGGGGTAATCGCCCGGATTCGCCGGCTTGGGCCGCCCGATAAACCAGAAGAAATCTTCATTGTCGCTGCCCATGGGATGAGCGCCCCAGCTGAAAGAAGCAGCTTCAATGCCTGGCATTGAGGCCAGTTTGTCATGAAGCTGGCGGTAGGCGGAGCGTATTGCGTCTGCGGAGCCGGCCTTGTAAGAAGCCGGACCGGACAGCTCGAACGTAAGTATATTTTTTGGATTAAAACCAGGATCGACTCCCCACAAGTGAACCAGCGTGCGGATCATCAGGCCAGCGCCGATCAGAAGCACAAGGGCCATCGCCATTTCACCCACTACAAAGACGCTCTGCGCGCCGCCACGCGCGCCCGCCAAGGCCCGTCCGCTTTCAATCAGTTGTCTGCTCACGCTGCCTTGCGAGGCCTTCCATGCCGGCATTAATCCAAAGATGATGCCTGCAAGAATTGACAGAGCAAATGTAAACAGCAAAACTCGCAGATCCAGACCAATATCTTCGGCGCGCGGCAAGGTCCGGGGCACCGCTGCCAATGCCGCCGTGGTGCCAAATTTGGCGATGATGAGCCCTAGTGCTCCGCCAATCAAGGAGAGCAGCAAGCTTTCCGTGAGCAATTGGCGAATCACTCTAGGCTGTCCAGCGCCGAGAGCTATACGGATGGCAAACTCGTTTTGCCTTGCCGTGGACCGCGCCAGCAAAAGGTTAGCCACATTCACGCAGGAGATGAGAAGTACCAATGCGACAGCGCCAAGCAAAACCAAAAGTACCGGACGCATTTCGCCCACCATTTCATCTTTTAGATTAAGGATATAGGCCTTCTTCGCCGAGTTGACGTCGGGATAAGCCGCGGTAAGCTGGCGCGAGATCCGATCCATGTCTTCACGGGCCTGCTGAAGAGTTACGCCAGGCTTGAGCCTGCCAATGGCATCCAATCCCCAACCAGCGCCGCGCTCACCGTAAAATTTCGGCTCGTTGTATTCCCCAACGGGAAGGTAAACTTCGTTCAGTGGTCCACCGCGCTGGAAATTTTGTATGCGAAGATGAAAGCTGGAAGGGACCACGCCGATGATGGTTCGCCCTACATCATCCAGCACCATTCGCTGTCCGATGATGTCTTTGCGTGAGCCAAATTTGCGCTTCCAGATCCCTTCAGTGATCATGACGGTGGGGTTCGCACCCAAACGGTCTTCATCTGAGGAGAAGGTGCGGCCCACCACAGGGTTGACGTTCAGGATTTCAAAAAAGCCGGCGGAAATCATTTCGCCATGCAGGCGTTCAGGTTCGCCATTGCCGGAAAGATTGAACCCGCTTGAGCGATACGCTGCCATGTCCGCAAACGTCGTGTTCATCCGCCGCCAGTCAGTAAAGTTCGGATAGGAAATGGACCCGTTCTTGAAATTGGGGATCTCCTGAAACATTGAGACGAGCTGATCGGGGCGATGGAAGGGCAGAGGATTGAGCAGAACGCCGTTCACTACGGAGAAGATTGCCGTGTTGGCGCCAATGCCAAGCGCCAGAGTAAGAATCGCGATCAGAGAAAAGCCCGGCGATTTGGCCAGCACGCGAATCCCATAACGCA
>JASLFF010000180.1 GCA_030150795.1 Terriglobales bacterium
CCAAAGCCAAAGTATTTTCATTGTTGCCGCGCAGCCGGTCATCGCAACGGTTTTATTCCATCGCCCAGCTTGCCCATGCCTATGGCATTCCTTATGAGCGTGTCGATAATCCGAATAAGCCGGAATTTACTGATGCATTACAGCAGCGGTCTACCGATCTCCTGATCTCAGTTGCCTGCCCTTACATTTTGAAGGAAAAACTGCTGGGAATTCCACCGCGCGGCTGCATCAACATTCATCATGCCCCTCTGCCCAGATATAAAGGTATGATGCCAACGTTTTGGCAGCTCTATCACGGCGAACAGAAGCTGGGCGTGACAATTCATTACATGGCCGCAAAAGTGGATGAAGGCGATGCGCTTTTGCAGGAATCTTTGCCCGTGACTCCGGGCGAGTCGCTGCATACGTTGATCCGTCGCAGCAAGCGCCACGGCGCGCACTGCATGGCCAAGGTTGTACGCAGTCTGCGGACGAATTCAGCAGTGGCAACACAGATGGACCATGCGCAGGGAAGTTACTTTACTTTTCCACGTCGTGAAGAGGCGCGCGAATTCCGTCGGCGGGGGTTGCGCGCTATTTAGACGCAAGGACCAGCATGCCAAGCCCATTTCGTAGATCGATAATAAGGGCCCGCGGAAAAACATTCTGGGCAGGCTTGCTGCGCGCTTCGGGCATGTTGCGGCTGGTGCGGAAGTGGGTGAAACGGCAGGGCGCCATTGTTCTCACATTTCATCGAGTTTTAACCGATTCTGAACTGCAACAGACTGCTTCGCTGGGCGGAATGATTGTTCGCCGGCGGACCTTTGCCGACTTCTTAAAATACGCATCGCAGCACTGCGAATTTGCCAACCTGCAGCATGGGCCCGAGTGGAAGCCTGACGGCAAGCTCAAGCTGGCTGTCACGTTTGACGATGGATGGTCTGACAATGCAGAGTCGGCTTACCCGCTTGCCTTTCAGTATCACGTTCCCCTGGTCATTTTCATTGTGCCGGAAAAAACTGGGACCGCGCTCCCATTCTGGCCGGAGCGCGCCGCAGCCGCTCTTGATCGCGTCCCCACGGCCCATCCTGCTCAACGGCGCACCGATTTCATTCGAAGGTCCATTGAAGAACTGAAAGCTTTGCGGGTAAACGAGCGCGAAAGCCGTATCAATCAACTGCTGGGTCCTGGTGGCGCTCTTGAGTCATCCGCCACGGTGGACAAAACGATGACTTGGGAGCAGATTGCAGAACTTCACGCCGGCGGCGTGACGTTTGGTTCACACACCAGCACGCATGAGATTCTTACTATGGTCCCCGCTGCTCAGGCACAGCAGGAGATTGCCTGTTCTCGTGAAGCCATTCAACAAAAGCTTGGCGGTTCCTGCCATCTATTTTCGTATCCCAATGGGGACTATTCTGAACAAGTTCGCGAATTAGTGGCGCAGGCGGGATACAAGTTTGCCTTCTTGAATCAGGAACCCGGCGTCTGGACACGTGACTGCGATCCTTTTCTTATCCCCCGGGTCAACGTCTGTGAGTACCATCTGGTCGATTCAAAAGGCAATTTTTCTCCGTTGATCTTCCAGTATGCCGTGGTCTGGAGTGCTGCTAAAGGTTTGCTGTTACAGATGTTGTCAAACCGTTTGAACAAACTTCAAAGAGGCCGGGCTTCCGTTAACGCCTGGAAGCCAGCCGAGAAGACGCCTGTAGAAAAATCTTCCTGAGAAATGTGCCACGCAGAAGAGAAGCAAAGCTGCTTCTATCTCTTCTTAGTTCTCGCCGCAAGCAGATTGCGGTAAACACCTATCAGTTTTTGGATCATCACATCCGCGCTGAATCTTGTTTGTACGGAACTGCATCCGTTCTCTCCTATCTCGGCGGCACGCTCAGGATCGCGCAGCAGCCCAAGCAGCTTTTCTGCGGCCGCAGCATCGTCGCCAACCGGCACCAGAAAACCATTTTCTCCGTCGGTGATGGCTTCTGGATTGCCGCCAACCCGCGTTACTATGGAAGGAACGCCGCATGCCATCGCCTCCAGCAGCGCGTTTGAGAAACCTTCACTACGGGAAAGCAGGCAGAATGCGTCACTCATCTTGAGCAAAGGAACAGGATCTCCCACAAAGCCCAGCAGCTTGACGTTTCTTTCCAGGTTCAGTGAACGAATCATTCCCTGGATTTCCTCCGAGTAGTCGCGCTCATAAAGGCTGCCGGCAATCACGAACACCGTATTAGGCAGCTCTCGGCAGACACGTTGTGCTGTTCGTATCAGCACGTCTATGCCTTTTACCTTCCGGATGTTGGCCAGGCACGTGATGATGTGCGGGGCGTCCGCCCAATCGGCGTCTGCAAAGGGATTGGCGGCCGAATCTTCTGCCGCAATGCGCTTGAGATCAACTCCGTTATAAACAACTGAAACTTTGTTCGGATTTATCCGGTCAGCGTCCACACAAAATCTCTTCACTTCTTCTGATACGGCAAGCACGCGGTCAGAGAGCCGGTTTACCACGCGATAAGCCAGCGCATGCCTGGTTTTCCGTAGTATTCCCATGTCGCGGCGGGAAGATAACAGCAACGCGCCGCTCAGCTTGGCCACTAGTCCGCCCCACAAATTCGAAGTCTCAAAATAGGTTTGAACAATATCTACTTTTTCCGCTCGAATCAGTTTTCGCAGCGCTATGACTGCTTTCCAGGCATCCAGATGAAAAAAACGTTTCCATGGAAAGATATAAACGGGGACAGAGATGCTCTGGCGAATTTCCGGTTTGATACGAAAGGTGGCAATCGAGCAGCGAATCAGTTCCGGAGGCATCAATTCGGCCACTTTCAGCAGGTTGGTTTCGCCGCCGCCCAAGGCCATTAAATGATCAATCAGGAATAGCACATGCGGCGGTCGCGCCTTGCCATCATCAATGGCGAGCTCGTGAGACGAGGATTCGGGGCCCGATGTAGTTGGGGATTGTGGTGGATCCAGGGCCCGAGTTGAAAATTGTTCCATACCTTCCATGCGAAACCCAACAGATGAAACCGAGGCTCAAAGCTTAAGACTTAAAGACTGCAATTTATCAGCCATGAAGCCCTAACTGGCGCAAAACTCTGCCGTTATCCCAAGATTATGATTTCCTTGCTTTTCAGTGACATAAGGGCCGAACCAGCCAGCTTATGGGTCCTTGTTTCGGCTCGGTCATGCCATTAATTGTGACATCCTACTGCAAGCTTTTGCACATTAACCCAAACTTTGGCCCATATGTGCTTGATTTTGTGGGAACTCCTTTGGCACTGGCCGTGCACATATCCAGTTACCCACGAAAGCCAACAGTGCGCGATGATGTTGCCCTTCCGGGGCGCGCACTGTGACTTTTAGAACGCAAATCGAAACGACGACGGGACGGATCGAACCATGGTGAAAAAGTTTACTTACTCTGTTATCGGAATTTTATTCTTTGTGATCTCGGGAAGTTTGCTTTCTGGAGCCCTGCAATTTCACAATGTAATTTCTGAGCACATCCAGCGCTTTGACTCATTTCCCGAGTCCGGATGGCTGATCGTTCTGGGATCACTTCTGATTTCCGGGGCAACCGTCCTGCGCCGCCGGCGTGCTGCCGCTCGAACTCGCTAGATCTCTTTACAAAACAGCCATTGGTTCCCTCTGCGAAAAAAGCCCTCCGCCAGGGAGGGCTTTTGTTTTCCAATGGCTTTTCATCTTAAGCTAAGCGCTCGCTTTTGCCGTGTACCGGTAATATCCATTCTCCGGCGTTTCTTCGGCAGCATTAAATACCACGCCCGTAATTTTTCGCGGATCCACCTGGGCCAGCACTTTCGCCAATGACTCACGGGGTGTCTTGCGGGCACGCGCTATCACCATCACGCTCTCACAAGAAGCGGCGATCAATTCAAAGTCGGCAAGGTTCAACGCCGGAGGCGAATCAACCAGCACAAGCCTGAAGGATTCTTGCGCCCAGCCCATGAACTCTTTCCAGCGCTGGCTGGAAAACAACTCAGAAGGCGAAGCAGTGGTCTCGCCCGCCGGCAAAATGTGGAGCCCGGGAATATCGGTACGGAGTACGGCGGACTGATAAGGACAATCCTTTTCTAGGACCTCAGCCAGCCCCGGTGATTCAGGATCGCCTGCCAGGATCGAGAGTCCACGCGTGCGCAGGTCAGCATCTACCACCAGCACAGGCCAGTTTTCGATCTTGGCATAGCAGATGGCCAGATTGAAGGTTGTCAGCGTCTTGCCTTCGCCCTGTGCTGAACTGGTCACCACAAGCGACCGTGCGCCGTTCCGCGTCTGCTGTTTCACCAGGCGCGTACGCAGCGTGCGGTAAGCTTCCACCGCTGCCTGCATCGCGGGGTTGTATTGCGATACCAGAAACGATC
>JASLFF010000187.1 GCA_030150795.1 Terriglobales bacterium
AAACCATTGAAGAAATGGCAACTCGAATGGTGCGCATGATTCGTTCAGTGCAGCCGGTTGGTCCTTACCGTATTGCCGGCTGGTCGGGCGGTGGGACCATCGCTTATGAGATTGCCACGCAACTCATCGGCGCACATGAGCAGGTGGAATTTATTGCCATGTTTGATACTCTCTGCCCTCTGTCGAGCGCTATGGCCAGACGAGCCAGGATCGATTTCAATGACAGCGCCTTCCTGCTGGATGTCATTGAATCTGCCGGAACGGAGAGGAATGGGCAAAAAGCGGCGCTTGATTCGATAAGAGCGAGCTTGCATACAATGGACTTCGCCGATGTTGTTCAGGAGTGTGACAGGTTATCACTTATTCCGGACACACTTAGATATCTCACCGTTGCACAGACTTGCTTAAAGCTTGGCCGCACGCACTCGCTATTTGTGGCCGTTGCGCGCTATCAACCTCACCCACTTCACATTCCTGTCCATTTCTTTCCCGCTCTGGATGCACAGGACAGCGGTGACTCATCTCCACATCGCGGCTGGAATGATGTTGTTCCAAGTGACCTGCTCCGTATAACTGCGGTGCCTGGCTCACACCATTCAATGCTAAGAAGTCCGAATGTTGAACTGCTTGGTCAATCCCTAACGCAGGCGATTTGTCAGATGACGCAGTTGAGTTGAATCAACTGGCTTCACATTCCCGATCACGGCGATCACGGCGATTCCGCCCCCTCCCCCCATACCCCAATTAGCATTCCAAAGGACTTGCATGATTCAATCCCGGGGATGCCATCATTCTGTGAACTGCAGCCCTTTAGGTTGTTCCAGCCTTTCGATCTCGGCTGTTCTTTGTGGCTCAGTGCTGAGGTTTGATTTTCTATTACGGCGATGTCGGCGATCTTCCCATCCCACCCTGCCTTTTTCCAACTTCCGTTGCAAAACAAACACTTCCGTCATTCGACGTTTGGGCCGCCCTTGCGTGACGCTTGGGTGGCCCTTGGGCCACCCAGACCCACTCCCAGTCGAATTTGTTGCCTGCACCAGGTTTTTGGCTAAGGCTCATGGCTAAGAGCTAAAGGCTAAACCTGCGCTGCCCCAACTTTAGCGCAATTCATTCCGGTAATCACGCGCGAATTAGTTCACTCGCAGCGGACAGGTCTTTTGCGACCCTCTGCTTAACATGGTTCATTGTCCAATTGGTCAGGCATCTAGAGGCACTATTTTCACGCTCCATGAGCAGCAAGTCATTTCCTGCCGCCGTGTCCGGTTCTTGCGTTTTCTCTATCGTCCCTCACCAAACTCTGGGTGCCCCATCCTTTGCGTCCTGCCAAGTGGCACATTCAACTAAGACTGATGGCGGACGCAAAGGGTGGGTAAAACAAAAACTTCGAACCCTCCGGAGATCTCGATATTTCGGGCGGGCGTCGACGAAAAAGATCTAACTTCCGCATCGCCTCGCCCTGACAAACTGCACAGGCCGATGAAGCGGTAACTCCGATCTTGCCCGACAGTACTCCCAGCGCCGCTAGGTACGGGTGAAAATAGCCCGGTACATATCGGAGTCCCGGCTCGCCGGGATGGGGAATACGTGCCGGGTAAACGGTAAGAAGCGAAACAAAGTCCCGCCAGGGACGGCTGAATTTTTTATTAATGCAGGAAACAGGCAGCATTGATTATTTCTCATTCGTCTCTTGATATCCTCATTACTGTAGTAAAAAGCTCCGCCACATTCATCCTAGAGATCAGCACATGCAAATCAAAGACCATGTCTTCCTTGTTACCGGCGCATCATCTGGCATTGGACTCTCAACGGCAGTCGCCCTCACAGAGCACGGCGGAAGAGTGGCCTTGCTGGCCCGCAGTAAAGATGCCCTTGATGAACTTTCCGCGCGGCTCCCAGGCAGTTTTCCCATCGTTGCCGATATGACGGACTTTGCCGGAGTGCGGCAGGCGGTGCAGAAAATCCATCAGCATTACGGACGCATCGACGGTCTCATCAACAACGCCGGACGCAGCTATGCCGCCGCGGTGGAAGAAATCGAGCCGAAGCTATTTGATGAAATCTTTCATCTCAACGTGCTCGGCCCCATCGTCGCCATGCAGGCCGTGATTCCCATCATGCGTGCCCAGGGCGGCGGCAGCATTGTGAGCGTAAACTCCGGCACGGCCTTCATGACCATTGCTCAATACAGCGTCTATTCGTCTTCCAAGCGGGCGCTGCTTGGCTTCACCCTGACCGCACGCGCAGAATTGGAAAAAGACAAAATCGTTGTGAGCGAGGTCTATCCGTTTATTACTGCAACCAATTTCGGCAAAAACCGGATGGGCAATCCCGCCGGCGGCGGTCCCGCTTCCAACTACGGCTCAGGCGACACGCCGAAATTTGTTGCCGATATTATTCTGAAAGCCATTGAAGAAGGGCAGGCGCAATACTTCGCCAATGATCGGCTAAAGCAGATGGCGGGCTTATAAGGGTACTTCCATAAAATGTTCCGAACACGCCATCGCTGCACGCAGTTCTTCGGCTTCATTGCAATCATCCTCGTTGGAAGCTGTGCGCTTGCGGCCATCGCTATCTGCCAGACTCCATCTACCGGGCTTCCCAAGGACTGTGCGGCTTACGCATCCGTTCCGCTACCTCTAGAAGCGGAGAAAGCCCCCGCTCCCGAGACACCTCCATCTTGCGTGTCGTATCGCTCCTATCGTGGCATTGGGCGTCCGGTAAATTATGCTGAAGCTCGTGCATGTGCATGGCAGGAGCGGCTTGCACAGAAGGCTGATCTCGGACAAAACCAGGATGAACCTTCTGCCTGGGTTGTCGGCGGATCGCTCATTCTGGCCGATATTTATTTCAACGGCGCTGGAGTCAAGCGCGACATTCCGCTGGCCATGCGCTTTGCCTGCGAGTCCGAAGAAGGCATGGCGTCTCTTGCGCTTCCGGACATTGCAAAACTGAACGGTTCACCTCGCGCTCATGGTCCCTTTGAATTCTGCGACTATGCCGCGACAACTTTTACAATGAACTTCTGCAGTAGTTACGCATCTGAAATTGAAGATGAGCGAAGAAGCCGTTATTACAACTCACTGAAGTCCTCCATGACTCCAGAGCAACAGGCAGCTTTTGAAAAGCTCCTTGCTGCCCAAAGCGCATACATCAAAGCCCATGCCTCTGAAGTGGATCAAGGCGGTAGCATCCGCGTTATACGAACCATCGGATCAGAGCGCATCCTCAAGAATCTGTTTTACACAGAGGTAGTTCGGTTCGAGCGCAAGAAATGGCCCGCACTTTCCAGCGATCAAATAAGAATGGCTGATGCCTTGCTGCATCACGAATACGATAAAAAACTTGAGCATTTACGAACGCAGACAAAGGACTCAATTGAGGAGGGCGCCGTCACGGCCAGCCAGCTTTCCAGCGTGGAAGAAACCTGGCAAGCATATCGTGATGCCTGGGTCGAATTCGCGCATCTTCGCTATCCAGAGGCTGTCGCTGTTATCCGTGCCCAAATTACTCTCGACCGATACCGTCTGCTGAAAACGATCCGGTAACCCGCTTCACTCTTCATTTTTTACAGTCGAAAGATGCTGCGCAAAGCGAAGTAGCTGAAGAAGTTATATGGCTGCCCCCCAGGGATTCGAACCCCGATATGCTGATCCAGAGTCAGATCAGCCCTACTGAAAACAAAGAAAATAAAGACTTACACTCGGCAAAACGCGACCAAACGCGGCAGAGCACGCAAACAGGACGCAAACGCAAAGATGAGGCCCAATCATGAAGGATCGGGCTTTAATCGAAGCTGCCGCAGCCGCTCCAGGCGACACAGACGGTAGTACGGCTTTCTTACAGGGCACATTAGGCTCCTCTGCTCGGGCCTTCCGCGATGAAGCCCTTATGTCGCATCTAATCTCAGTC
>JASLFF010000243.1 GCA_030150795.1 Terriglobales bacterium
GGCAAGCTGCACAGCGCCTAGCTTACCGATGAGAAAAGTGGCCATGGCAAAAGCACCGACTTCCAGCAAAAGCTGCACGGCCGCCGGAAGTCCCAGCCGCAGGAGCAGGCGAATCCTTTCCAGTTCAAGTCGGCGGGAAGCTCTCCACAATCCGCTGGACCGCTCGCGGTCATAGTAGACTGCCGCAATCGCCAGCACCACCACCATATATGCGCGGGAGATACACGTCGACCATCCGCTGCCGGCCACGCCAAAGGCACGCGCTCCAAGATGCCCGTAAACCAGCACCCAGTTCCCCGCCAAATTCACTAAATTCGCAGAGACCAGGGCAAATACCACAGGCTTAACAATATGCATGGCCTGCAAGTAACGGCGTAACGCGAAGTAAAGCGCCAGGGGCAGCGTGCTCCAAACCAGCGCCTTTAGAAAGGGAATGGTCGCACTCACCAGTGCCGGTGCAAGTCCAAAATGGCCAAACAGCGGCAGAAATGCCAGGACGGAAGCCATCAGGATGGGTGAAAGAATGCATGCCAGATAAAGTGCATTCCACATTGTGCGATGGCACTCTTCCAGCCGGCGCGCGCCATACGCCTGCGCCACCAGCGTGTCCATCCCCAGCATGACGCCGCTGCCAAAGATTCCAACAGTATAAAACAACGTGCTTCCCAGGCTTACCGCGCCAATGGCGATTGCGCTGTCCGGCAGCCGGCCCACCATCACCGTGTCAGTGAATGACATGGCCAGCCACCCCAGCTCAGTGAGCGCAAGCGGCGCAGCCAGCCGCAGCATGGGACGAAATTCCTGACCTATTTCGCGCGTTTCCACTCGATGATTTAAACACACCTCTTCAATCGCCCAGAAAGTGCATATCTTGTGATGAGGTTTGTTTGCGAATGGACTTATTTGCGAACGGACCCAGACAGCGGGAAAGTTGCTCTGCTTTTAGCTCAGATCAGTTAACGATGAAGGGTTCCACATCAGGATAATCTTCAAGGATGGCGTGATAACCGGAAATAATTCGCGTAGGATTTTTGACCGCGCGACGCAGCTCAAATCGGACTTCGTGCTTACATTGCCTGCACATCGGAAACTTCTGGCCGTCCAGCAGGGTAGCCTCGTGCATCAAGCGGTGCGAGTCGTGCGTCACCCTGTAAATTCCGCTTTCTGGTACCACTTCTCCCGGACGATATTTCTTTCGCACGATGGGTCCTTGGTCAGAGGTCGATTCACCCGCTTCCGGGAATCGCTGAAGATAGTAAAAGATTTCTAATGACCATGACAAGGGCACTGTACTAACGGAGTGTCTTTAATTTCCACCTGGCCAATGCATCACGCTTGTTTTATATTTGTGCAAATCCGACGGAACTATGCGCGCGATATGAATGGCTTACGGTATAATCCGAAAAAATCAAGGCTCAATTCTGCTCAAATCATTCATGGCCACCATACTGTCTGTTGCCTCCAATGAAGTCCTCAAGACAACTCGCCAATTGCTGCTGGAGCATAAAGGCTTCACAGTCTGTTCTGCGCTGACTTTGGCAGAGGTTGAGGCTTTAGGTAAAACGGAAAAGGTGGACCTGGCCTTGATTGGCCATGGTTTCCGGGGACAGGAAAAACGCAAGATCGCCCAGCTTGTGAACCAATTTTATCCTGGTCTGCCCATTCTGGAAATGTGCTTCCATTCGCCTGAAATTCCCGGCGCGGATTTCATTTTAAGTGACTCGCCCCAGGAATTGATCGCCGCTATCGCCCTTGTGCTGGCTGGCCGACGGGTACGCGGATACACCGAGTAGCCTCACCGCAATCTCACTCGCCTTCAGTTTGCGATTGACATATCCGAGCCAGGTTCGCTAGCATAACGGCTCATGGTTTCCTTCACACATCGCCATCGTCATCACCACCATTACACGGCGAACGTGTCGGCGGAGGCCTGTAGAAGTTAAAGACAGCGCACTTATAAGGATTTAAGGCCCGCCGGCAAAAAGTTGGCGGGCTTTTTGTTTTGCGCCCCGTTTCAGATAATTTGTGAGGACATATGCAGATTGATTTTGACAAAATGGATGGCCTGGCGCCTGCCATTGTGCAGGAAGACTCCACGGGCGAGGTGCTGATGGTGGGATTCATGAACCCTGAAGCTTACGCGCGCACCCTGGAAACCGGCTATGTAACGTTTTACTCCCGCACCCGGCAAAAGCTGTGGATGAAAGGCGAGACCTCCGGCAACCGCTTGCGCGTGATTTCCGCGTTTACCGATTGCGACCGCGACACTGTTCTGTTCCGCGTCCATGTGGAAGGCGACGGCCTGGTCTGCCATACCGGCACGAAATCGTGTTTCACTGAGCCGCTTTCCATCAACACCGTGGAGACGCCACGATGAAGCTGCGCGTCGGTTTGCCCAAGGGAAGTTTGCAGGAATCGACCATTGCTCTGTTCAAGCGAGCCGGATTAAACGTTTACACCAGCAGCCGGTCTTATTTTGCCGCTACCGACGATCCTGAAATTGAGTGCATGCTGATCCGCGCCCAAGAAATGGCGCGTTACGTTGATCACGGCGCGCTGGATTGTGGCCTTACCGGCAAAGACTGGGTCCTAGAAAGCGGCCTGGAATTGCAGACTGCGGCTGAGCTGACCTATGCCAAGCAGGGACTCGGTAAGGTGCGATGGGTGCTTGCCGTCCCAGAGGATTCGGCGTTCAAGAAAGCGGAAGACCTGGCGGGAAAAATTATCGCCACTGAGCTGGTAAACGTGACGCGTAATTTCTTTTCCGCCCGCAATGTTCCGGTAAAGGTCGAATTTTCCTGGGGCGCTACTGAAGTAAAGCCGCCCACGCTGGCTGATGCAATCGTTGAAATCACAGAAACAGGCAGTTCCCTTCGCGCCAACCGTCTTCGCATCATCGAAACCATTATGGAGTCGAGCACGCAACTCATAGCCAATAAAACGGCGTGGACCACGGACGAGAAGCGCCGCAAGATTGAAAATCTGGCGCTCATGCTCTCCGGCGCAATCTATGCTCAGGGCCGCGTCGGTCTGATGCTCAATGTCCGCAAGCTGGACCTTCCGGGCGTCCTTTCCGTGCTGCCCGCTTTGCAAAAGCCAACGATTTCCACGCTGAGCGATGGCGAATGGGTGGCAGTGAATACAATCATTGAGGAATCTACCGCGTGGAAGATCATGCCTCAACTCAAAGCCGCAAAAGCTGAAGGTATTGTTGAGTATCCTTTGAACAAGGTGGTGCTCTAATGCGCACGCTGCGCAGCCGCAAAGCAGAAGCCTTTGTTCGAACGCTGGAACAGCGCGGCGCCGCCGACTTGGCTCGCGTGGAAAAAACTGTGACACGGATCGTGGCGGATGTCCGCAAAAATGGCGACAAGGCTTTGCGCCGCTACGCGGAGAAATTCGAT
>JASLFF010000262.1 GCA_030150795.1 Terriglobales bacterium
GGCTACGGTGCTGGCTCCAGAGCGACACAACAGCAGATCGGCCCGTGCAAACGCGGCAGGCATGTCATCGATAAAAGCAGAAACCTCGGCCTTCACACCCGTGCGCTCGTATGCAGCCGCCACGTCATTATATTCACGCTCCCCCGTCTGGTGGATGATCTGGAGACGAGGAATTTGTCGTAGTACCACCGGAGCAGCAGCCACCATGGCCTGATTAATGGCCCGCGCGCCCTGGCTGCCGCCAAAAATCAGCAAGGTTGGCGGATGGTTGCCATCGAGCGCCGGGACGTTGAAGAACTCCGCACGCACCGGCACACCGACCACCTGGGCATTGCGGAAATACTTTTCCGTTTGCTCAAAATGCACCGCCGCCGCCGACACTCGATGGCCGACGATTTTGTTGGCAAAGCCGGGGACATAATTCGGCTCAAAAGCCAGAGTCGGAATGTGCATCAGGATGGCCGCCGCCATTGCAGGCCCGGAAGCATATCCGCCCACACCCACCACTACATCAGGACTGAATACTTTAATGATCTTGCGAGCGTCTACCACGGCACGAGGCAGGTCGAACAGCGTTCGCATCCGCGTAATCAGGCTTACATTTTTGAGCGCGCCCACCTTCACCCGCATCAGCCCAAAACCTGCCTTTGGAACCAGGCGGTTTTCCATGCCGCGGGCCGTGCCCACAAACAGGACTTCAGCGTTGTGATGGGCTTTCAGCTCACGTGCAATGGCCAGCGCCGGGATCACATGTCCACCCGTGCCGCCGCCTGCTATGAGAACACGCATCCTTGTGGTCGCCTCTCGCCTGAATGTAGCAGATCAAAATTCTGTGGCCAAATCCTCCACTAGCTTTGCCAAAGCAGGGATAGAATTGTCGATAGCAGGCAAGGATACCCGACGAATGAAACAAGTTCCTGTCTCCAAATTCAAAGCCAATTGTTCCGCGTTGATTAAGCAGGTCCAGAAAACGAAACGATCCATCCAGATCACCCGCCGCGGGAAGGTGATTGCGGAAATCAGACCTATGCCTCCAGGGAAACGGGAAAATTGGTTAGGGAGAATGAAAGGAACGGTTGAGATCGTCGGCGATATCGTCTCTCCAGTCATCGATCTGGAAGACATTGAAGCGCTTAAGGATTAAAGTTGTCAGAATTGCCATTTCGCCCGGCTGGTTACTCCAGTACCCAATTTCTTATTTTCAGAACAGAAACCAAAATTGCTGCCTTAGGCCGGCGTTTATGCTATGTTTTCTTCTAGGAAACCACAATCCCGATGCTGCAGGAACCAGTTGAGATCGGGTAGTCGTCGGGTGATTGCGCCATGATTTTTAAAGCTGCTGAAGATTTTAAGAAGCGCACTTTGAGCGCTTTGCCGTCACTGCTGGAGAAAGTAGCGTATATCTGCTCGCTCCAGAGCGGCACTGGCGGATACATGCACTGGGGCTTTACGCGCGCTTATGGCAACCGTCCTACTCAGGACGCCATTTATGCCGCGCACATGGAAACGGCCCTGGCTCTAAGCCATACGCCCGTGCGGGAGATTTTCCAGGAATATCAGGAAGCCGTAGCTCGTTCCGGGTCTGCGGCTGACATTCTCAACCCGGACACGTTCATCCTGAGGGCGCCGCTCAACGGCGACGCAATTCTTTCTGCTCATTTAAATCTTCTTCAGGATTCGGTTGTTGCTCTCGCTCGTCAGGAGCGTTCCACGCACCAAGTCGCATAGCCACTCCAACCACCTGGCCCACAACCTCAGCATCCTGCGGATGTTTGAGTATTCGCGCCGGCACCGGTGAAAGCGGATGGGATTGCAGTATGATTTCACCTCGCCGTACAGAGCACCAGCAGCACACATGGCCTTCGCGGGTTTCCACAAAATAAATCGGACGCTCCAGCTCTGACCGCCATTTCTTTTCTTCCACTCGGGTGCGGTGTTCATCCACCTGCACAAAAGAACCCGGCAGCAGCAGCGGATACATGGTCAGGTCTTCCATGCCGACATAAGCGTAGATATATTTTTTCTTCTCCAGTTCCTGCAGATACTGCATGGGAATATGACCCCAGCTCTCGATCATGCGGCCCAGATCTGTGGAGTGGTTCACGTCAAACCCGGGATCGAGTTTTGTGGGGATATATACAGTGCCGTTACCTTCCGCCATTTCTATGCGGTGGGTTTTTCCAGGACTGCAAATGGCATAGTCGGCAGCGGTAAAACTCAGGTCCACGCCATACAGCCTGAGCAGCTCAGTGAAATCAGCCCGATAAATTACGGAAAGAACATACAGGCGGTAAATGCTGGGAATCACGCCCTTGGTTTCAATATCAGAGAGACGGCTGGGATTGATTACAAATTCTTCAATTCCTCTGGATTCAGCCAAAGAGGTGCTGGAGAGCTCCACATCCCGCAGAGTGAGGCCCATGTGTTCGCGCAAATCACGTAACTTCTTGCCGGCTGACAACACTGTCTTCTACGCCCCTTGGATTCGCTCACCCTGTTCCGTCATCGCTCAGACCGCCAAATCGTCCACCCGCCGGAACAAGGGGATTCTAATCATTCATGCTGAAAGATGAAAGGACTTAGTGGCAATACAGTTTTAAGCTGCACATTAGTTTAACCCTAAGAATGCTGTTTTGGCCAAAGAAACCTTTGTCCCGTGAGTGAGTAGACGAAAGGACAATCCCGCGAGTTCCATCCGCCCAAACCTTACTTGCCATCTCACCAATCGTTAATTCCGGAAGGGGGCCATCATCGCGTCAACTTCTGCCTTTTGGGCCGCCGAAGGTGGAAGCAACGGCAGCCGGGGCAGACCGCCATAATAGCCGTTCAGGTCCATGGCGTATTTAATGGCTGGAATGCCCAGTTCAGATACCACCCGCTTGGTAGCCGGTGCCAGCGCGGTCTGTTTTGACCGGGCCAGCTCTAAGTCATTATCCTTGAATGCGGCATGAATTTCAAAGCAGATTGTGGGCGCGGGCGCGGCAAATCCCAGCACCCCGCCGCTGGCGCCGGCAACCAGAGAATCCAGCAGGGTATGGGCAGCGCCCACCAGCACCTGAAATCCCACTTCTTTGCTCCTGGTCTTGGTCCTGGGTCGGGCAGCCACGGCCACGTCAGGACCGCCGTTTAGTTGGCTCACACTTACCATTTGCCCACCATTTCCGTCCGTGGCAGGAGCAGCCAGCATGCGTGCCGTAACCGCCTGCTGGATTTCCGTAACAGTTGCGGTGCGTTTGATGTGGCGCGTGGCGCTCACCATGGCAGCCACTTTCTCCACATTGCCGCTCGATTCTTTAATTCCAATAATGTTCGGATGCTCCGCCAGTGCCGTAATCACTTCCAGGGGCAGATCATAGGCCGTAAACGGCGGTACCGTATAAAGCAGCACCGGCAGCGGCGACTTGTCCGCCACCGTGCGAAAGAATGCCAGCATTGCCTCCGGTTTCATCTGTGGCCGATAAAAGTGCGGTGTGCGGACCAGCGCCACATCATAGTTGAGCCTGGCTGCAAGCTCCGTCAGGCGGAGCGTTTCAATCACTGATTCGGCCCCTGTGCCGGCGATCAGCACTTTTTCAGGCGACGCCACTTCGGCGGTCACGCGCAATAT
>JASLFF010000330.1 GCA_030150795.1 Terriglobales bacterium
GGGAACCGGCCTTTCAATCGCGCTCCCCATGTTGGCAGCGTTTATCTGGGTTATGCTCGACGCAAGCTGGCACTCGCACTCAGTGGGAACTTTGTTGGCCGTCGGGACAGCAGCACGTTTCTCTTTGATTCATCCTTTGGATCCACCATGCTGCTTCCCAACCGTAATCTGGCCGCTGCTTATCAAAAGATCGATGTCAGCGGCAGCTATCGGCTCAATCGTTATCTTGAGATCTATTCGGCCATCGAAAATCTCGCCAGCCAGCACTATGATCCGGCCCCCGGTTTTCCCGCTTTGCCTTTTAACTTCCGCAGCGGAATCAAAATCACCCTGGGCGGGGAGGCGTCACGCAAGCCGTGACGGAGGCGCTTTCCAGGGACTTGGGCGCGCGGTAACCCGCTAATTTCTCCGTGAGCGGTGGGCGCGCCCCCGCGCGCTCAAATGGCTTTGGCAAGAGTGACCAAAGGCCATCTACCAACGACCTCATGCCAGCAGGCCATCATTGACCCTATGATGTGTGTTGGAAGGGCCGTCTGGACCGTACTCCCCATGGAACTTGCAGCCGAAAGCAAACTGAACAACGCACAACATTATTCGCCAACGTCTACGCCGGTGCTGGACGTTTTTCGTCCTTTGCCGCCGCAGACCAAAGAGAGCCTGAGTGCGGGCGAATACTTTCTTGCCAGCAGCCTGGCCATTCTAATTCTGGTTGCGTTGCCCAGCTTGCGCGAGGTCATTGACATTGCCCCGGGATATTGGGCCGCCCTGATTCCGGTGATCGCTGCCCTAAGCGCCGGCTTTACCCACGAAATGGGTCATCTCCTGGCCGGATGGTTTTCCGGCTTCAGGCCCAGGCAGATCAAGATTGGCACGCTCCATTTGGGCAAGCACGCGCGCTGCGGTGAACCTTATTGCGGCGATGTTCTCACGCTCGGTGCAGCCATACTGGAGCCGGGCGTAAGCGACCAAGATGACGCGACGTTACGCCGCCGCTTGTTGTTGTTGATGCTTGGCGGACCACTTGCAAGCATCTTGCTGGCAGGAGCGCTGGAAGCCGCGCAGTACATCGCACATCCTGGTTTTCTTGTTCGTTTTAGCTTGCATGTAGGGGCCGCGTTCTCCGGGCTGATCGCCATTGCTGCTTCTCTGCCGGACGTGAATCGCAGCGGAATCTTTTCTGACGGCGCGCGTCTTCTTATGTTGCTGCGCAATGACGCAAAAGCCGAGCGTTGGCTTTCCAACATCCGTTGCCAAATGGCGCTGAACCAGGGTTGCCATCCGCGCGATTGGGACCAGGTTTGCGTGGCCGGTGCTGCCGCAATCTCTGACGACTCACGTGATGCTTACATCGCTCGCTGGCTGGCTTACCTGTGGGCCGCCGAGCGGCAGGACATCACCTGCGCCACAAAGTATCTGGAAGGCGCTCTCGAAGTCCTGTCTTTTGCCACGCCGAAAATGCGCGACCATCTTTTTCTTGAAGCAGCAGTTTTTCAGGCGTGGTTCCGAGACAATCCTTCAAAAGCGTTGTTCTGGGTGTATCGCATCCGCAATCACAAGCTCTCGCGCCTGCAGAAGCAACGGCTGGATATAGCTTTGCTCTGGGCGGAAGGCCGGCTATTCGATGCCTGGGAGAAACTGGGCACGGGCTACCTTGCAGAGCTGCGCGGGCTGCCGGCCTCACCCGGACGAACGCTGGCCGAAGAAAGCGCGGCGGAATGGAAACGGCAAATGGAATCGCGCATGCTCACGCGCGCATGGCGCAGCATGTATTCAATCTCAAGCCAGTTGGAGCCTTCCGCACTGCGGGCAGCCTTTGAAGCCCCGGAAAAACACAAAATGGCCTCGTGGTAATATTTTCAAGTGTCCCCTTCCCGTAAACTACAAGGCGGACGTGTAAAATCGCGGCCTCGCCAAAGCGCTAGCCATCTCGTCATCATTACCGGCATGTCAGGTTCCGGAAAAGCTTCAGTGCTCAAAGCATTTGAAGACCTGGACTATTACTGCGTCGATAACCTGCCCATTGACCTGATCCCGCGTTTCGCCGATCTGGCAAAACAATCCGCTGAAATTGAAAAAGCCGCGCTGGTGGCAGACATTCGTGAAGGCGAGCAACTGAAGCGGCTGCCTAAGATCATTCAATCCCTGCGCAAGCAGATCAAGACGACTGTGCTCTTTCTTGAGGCATCTGATGAAGCCCTGCTGCGCCGCTTCAGTGAAACGCGCCGCCCGCATCCGCTGGGCAAAGATTCCACGGTAAAGAAAGCGCTGGGGCAAGAGCGCCGCTTGTTACAGCCTATCCGCGCCATGGCGGACATTGTGGTAGATAGCTCCAGATTCAACGTGCACGAGCTGCGGTCGCACATCACGGCCAAGTTCACCGCCGGAAGCACGGACAAGGACATTATGGTTTCCGTGGTCAGCTTTGGCTATAAGACCGGCGTGCCGAATGACGCTGATCTGCTCTTTGACGTGCGCTTTTTGCCGAACCCACACTTCATTCCCGCGTTTCGGCCTTATACCGGACGCCACCCTCAGGTGGCCAAATACATTCGTTCGTTTCCGCAAACGCAGGAGTTTATCGATCGCATCTCCGCGCTGCTGGTTTATCTGCTGCCGCATTATGTGCGTGAAGGCAAGAGCTATCTCACCATCGGCTTTGGCTGCACCGGAGGCCAGCACCGCTCAGTCTTTATTGCGGAAGAAGTGAAGAAGCTGCTGGGCCGGGCCGGTTATCCGGTTAAGGTTATCCATCGCGATTCACCCCGGTAACTGACAATACTTTACTTTCACTCAGGCTCTCCATTTCAGCCACGCTCCTTTAGAATGGGAGCAATGTTTCCTGCCGCCAAGGGTGTCGTATGCGACAACTGACAAGGTTGTTGGCGTACCTCCGTCCCTACCTGCCGCATTTCATCGGCTCTGTGCTGCTCATGGCAGTGGTTGGCGCGATGGAAAGTTTCCGCATTATTTTGATGGGGCCGATCATTGATAAGGTCCTGAACCCCAAGAGCCCAGGGCGTTCACTCACGCTGTTGCCAACTCTTCCCGGCACGAACCACGTGGTCTATCTGCAGGATTTTGTTCCCCAGCACTTCCGCAATCCTCTGACTGTAGTTGCCGTGGCGCTGGTGGGGACGGCCCTGATCAAGGGCGTTTGCGACTACATTGGCACTTATCTGGTGAATCACGCAGGCTTTGGCCTGATCACTGATCTGCGCAACCGCCTGTATGACACGATTCTTCATCGCTCGATCTCGTTTTTCTCACGCCATTCCACCGGCATGTTGGTTTCAACCGTTGTAAACGACGTGGAAAAAGTCCAGGTCACGCTCACGATAGCGCTGGCCGAGTTCCTGCAGCAGTTGTTTACCCTGGTCTTTCTTGTGGGAGCTGTGATTGTGCTGGGGCACAAGCTGGCGTGGGTGCTGCTGATCTTTGTTCCGTTTGTGATTGTTTCCGCCGGCAAGATCGGGCGGCGCGTGCGCACCACCACGCGCAGAGGCCAGGACAAGCTGGCTGACATACAAAACATTCTGCATGAGAGCATTGCCGGCAACCGCATTGTGAAGGCTTTCGGGATGGAGAGATGGGAGAGCAGCCGCTTTCACAGCGCGGCCAGAAAGCTTTTCCGCGCCAACCTGAAATCGGTGGCGGTGCAGGCTGTCAGTTCGCCGCTGATGGATATAGTCGGCGTGCTGGCCATCGCGCTCTTGCTGTGGGTAGGGCGCAACCAGATCAACAGTGGCGCCATGACTCCCGGCATTTTTATCGCATTCATCATCGCGGTCTTCCGCCTTTACGATCCTGTGCGCAAGATGGCGTTTTTTAATAACAGTTTTCAACAGGCTCTGGGC
>JASLFF010000341.1 GCA_030150795.1 Terriglobales bacterium
CATCGTTATCCCGGCCATTCTTTTGCAGCCGCTGGTGGAAAACTGCATCAAGCATGGCCTGTCGCCAAAAGTTGACGGCGGAAGCATTACTATCCGCAGCCGCATTCAAGATGGCAAGTTGATGATCCAGGTGGAAGATGACGGCGTGGGTATGAGCGCGCCTCCAGCGGTTGCCGCTGAACAGATGGGTTCAGGCCGCGGAATTGGCATGGTCAACGTGGCGGAACGTCTGCACGTGTTATTTGGCGACGAAGGCAAGCTCACCGTGCAAAGTCGCGACGGCCACGGAACATTGGTGATGCTGGAAATGCCCGTGGTGGATGCAGAAATGTCTGCCCCAGGGGCTGCCGCCGCAATTTATGCCGCACGCTCCAACACTCGCTCATAGAACTTTTCATATTCAGGAATGATCTTTGTCGAGCAAAATCTTGTTTGCGCTTCCCAACGCGCCACTTTCCCCATCTCGCGCAAACGCTTTTCATCAGACAGAATGTCAATGGCGTAGCGTGACATCGTTTCCACATCGCCCACCTCGGCTAGATAGCCGCTGCGCTCATGATCAACCACTTCAGCAACGCCGCCCACGGAGGTCGCAACAGCGGGGACTTCGCACGCCATGCCTTCCAGCGCGGCCAGCCCAAAAGATTCCATCTCGCTGGGCACCAGCATCAGGTCAGCAATGGAAAGCTTTTCATAAACGCGGTCTACCTTGCCCAGAAACTCCACGCGATTGCGTAAGCCTTTTTGGTTCACCAGCCATTCCGCGCGCGAGCGCTCAGGCCCGTCGCCCATCAGCAGCAGCCGCGACGGAACTTTTTTCTGCACGCGGTCGAAGATTTCAATCACGTCGCCCAGACGCTTCACTGGCCGAAAATTCGACACATGGACCAGAATGCGCTCGTCTTTCCCGGCGTATTCGGCCCTGTTTTCCGTCGCTTTGGGATCGCGCATGTACGTGTCACAGTTCACGAAGTTGTAGATCACTTCAATCGGATTCTTGATCTCAAATTCCGCGACTGTCCGCTGCTTCAGGTAATTTGAAATCGCTGTTACACCGTCGCTCTGTTCTATCGAATAGCGGGTCACCGGCAGGTAAGAACGGTCTGCTCCCACAATCGTGATATCGGTGCCATGGAGGGTAGTCACAAAGGGCAGCTTGCGCGCTTTGCCATTTAGCTGCGCTGCCAGCATCTGTCGCGCCAGCAATGCGCTGACCGAATGCGGGATGGCATAGTGGACGTGCAGTATATCCAGGTTATAGATTTCCGCCACTTCCGCCATGCGCGTGGCCAGCGCCAGGTCATACGGCGGATATTCAAACAGCGGATATTGCGACACCGTTACTTCGTGAAAGAAAACGTGGGGCTGCTTGGTATTCAGGCGGATGGGTTGCTGGTACGCGATGAAATGCACTTCATGGCCACGCTGCGCCAGCTCAATTCCGAGTTCCGTGCCCACAACTCCGCTGCCGCCATACGTGGGATAACAGGTGATTCCTATTTTCATCCGATTAGGTCGTCCATGAATTGATTCAACTGAAGATAACAGGATTCACAATCTTTGGCGCAGGTACACTTATTTGACGAGCGAACCAGCATTCTGGTTTGCGCCGAACAGGAGTGAGCATCTGAAATATCCCTGCGATTCACTCGCGCGTTCTGAAACTCTGGCGATAGCGGATCGCTACACCGTGCGTGCCGGATGGGTCTTAACGGCGGCCATTCTCGGTTCCAGTCTGGCTTTTATTGATGGAACCGTGGTCAATGTGGCCTTGCCCAGTATCCAGCATGGGTTGAATGCCACGGTTTCCGGGGCGCAATGGGTGGTGGAATCTTACGCGCTTTTTTTGGCGGCGCTCATCTTACTTGGCGGTGCAGCGGGCGACTTCTACGGACGCCGTATCATATTCATCATCGGCGTGTTTCTCTTTGCCGCCGCATCCGCCTGGTGCGGATTCGCCCCGGACATTCGGCATCTGATTCTAGCCCGCGCATTGCAGGGTGTGGGTGGAGCCATGCTTGTGCCGGGAAGCCTTGCAATCATCAGCTCGGCATATCCAACGGACCAGCGCGGCAAAGCAATTGGCACATGGTCAGGCTTTACGGGAATCACTGCGGCCATTGGGCCAGTTCTTGGCGGATGGCTGGTACAGCATCTTTCCTGGCGGTGGGTCTTCTTCATCAATCTTCCCATCGCTGCGGCTGTCATCGTAATCTCTTTGTTCTTTGTTCCAGAAAGTTGCGGTGAAGGCGCCAAGCGCAAGCTTGACCTTTCAGGAGCACTTTTGATTACCCTTGGCCTCGGCTTGCTCGTCTTTGGCATGATTGAAGCGCCGGGGCTTGGCTGGGCAAATCCTGAATCATGGGGAACTGTCACCGCCGGTACTGCCGCAATCGGTCTTTTCCTCTGGCGTGAGGCCAGGACAGATTCTCCATTGCTTCCCCTGCAACTCTTTCATTCAAAGAATTTCAGTGGCGCAAATTTGTTGACTCTGCTGTTATACGCTGCATTGGGCGCGCTCCTTTTCTTTCTTCCCTACAACCTCATCCAGGTGCAAGGCTATACGCCGACGCAAGCCGGCGCAGCCAATCTCCCGCTGATTTTGATTTTGTTCTTTCTTTCCCGATGGGCCGGCGGCCTGGTTGCGCACTATGGCGCAAAGCTTCCGCTGGTGATCGGGCCCATTATTGCCGCGTGCGGCTTTCTGCTGTTTGCCAGTGCGGGTATCGGCGGAAATTATTGGACAACATACTTCCCCGCAATGATCGTCCTTGGCCTGGGAATGAGCGGCGTTGTGGCTCCTCTTACAACCACCGTGATGGACTCAGTTAAAGAAGGTCAAGCCGGTGTGGCTTCCGGGGTAAACAATGCGGTTTCCCGCGTCGCATCTCTTTTATCGATAGCCGTGCTGGGCATGGTGGCATTTCATGTATTCAACCTCCAACTTGCGCGAAGACTCGATGCATCGACGCTCTCAGCTCCGGTAAAACACGCGGTGCTGGAACAGCGAAACCGCTTGACTCAGATCGAATCGCCCAAGAAAATCACAGCGGATCAGCAGCAACTTCTAAGAGGGTCGATCGATGAATCGTTCCTCTCAGGCTTCAGGTGGGTCATGTTCATTTCGGCAGGGCTGGCATTGCTCAGCGCGCTCAGCGCATGGAGCATGATTGAAGGGAATCCATCAAAAACCACGAAGAACCTGTGAGCCGATATTTCACAGAGATTGGCTGCCAAGAAAATCCATCACAGCTTTACGAGAAGCTTCCGGCTGATCGGTGCTAAAGATGTGGCTGGCGTGTGGCAACTTTACCAATTGCGCGCCATTGATGCGCGACGCAATCACATCGGCGTTGCCTGCCGGAACCAACTGGTCCGCTTCACCGTGAATGACCAGCGTTGGAGCGGCAATCTTGTGTAATCGGCTATAAGCTTCCCATTCGAAGATTCCCTGCAACTGCGCCTTGTAAGCCTCCGGCTTGGGGAACCATTGCCGGCGAATTGCCAGGTCTTCTTCAATCCGCTCCAGCGGCGTGGAAGAATCATAGACATAAGGCCGCATGGCGCGAGCATGTTCTTCCGGCC
>JASLFF010000351.1 GCA_030150795.1 Terriglobales bacterium
AGTTGGAACTCTTGCGCCACCGGCATTCCAATGGTCCGCGCCAGAGACATCTTTTGCTGCTCAAATTGGTTCTGAGCTGCCACCATTCTCTGTTGCTGCGTCTGCATCTGCACCTGCGACCGCAGCACGTCAATGCCTGCCGCCACGCCGGCGCTTTTCAAGTCCTGGGTCTGCTGGAAGATTGTTTGCGCGGTGTTGAGCTGGGCTTTTGCCGTATCGAGCCGGGCAGCGCTTGCCACGGTAAGCAAATATTGATTGCCGACGAGCAGCACCACCAGCTCGCGGGCATCCTGCAGCGTGAACTTTGCCGCTCGCTCATTTTCAGAGGCTGCGCGGACTTTATTCATGGCATTGAAGTCCAGCAGCGTCTCGCTCATGTTGGCGTGAGCATCGAATATGCCGAATGGGCCCACGACTGGCGACTTCAACCCAGCCGGCAGCGGAATGCCGAAAGCCGCCAGGTTGATTTGGTTCAGTGATTCGCTCACATTGCCGGAAACGTTCGGCAGCAACGCGCTTAACTGGCGGCGATATTGCGCCCGCGCCAATTCCGTCTGCTGCTGGGAAAGAAGGAGACCAAGATTGTGCTTGAGTCCGCGATCAATTGCATCGAGCAGACCCAATTGGACGACTCCTGGAACCAGTTTGTCCACGGTGCCGCTGCCGCTGAATTGCTCAAGCCCGGGTGTCTGCGCCGTATTTACCACAGGGGTTTGGCGGTCCTGTGAGGGCGCTGGCGCCGACGCGCCGGGGAGCTGGGCGGCACAAGAAAGCGCGGTTAAAAAAATGAAAAAAATGATTAGGACACGTTGCGTCCGCATGTCTACCTTCTCGGCTAGGTATCGGATTTTAGATGCGGTCGTGTGGGGCGGGATGCGCGTCTCTCGCCAGCGTACAAATGGATGTATGTCGTGATCGCCCAAAGGAACGGGCACCCCCCAAAAAATGAATTAATTAACCAGTTAGTTAGATTATCAGGCGACCTCAATGGATGCAAATTTCCCCCAGCCTTCGATTTTCGGGGCAGATTGGCGGATCCATGAGCACTTAAAAAAGGACGCCGGAAAACCGGCGCCCTTTGTCATTCAAATTTAAGCTGAAACAAAAGCTCTAGCCCACGCCATTCGGGCAAGGAAGAGCTGAATGTGGCAGGACGGTCTCATCTGGGAAGCTGAACGCGCCATCAATTGCGCTCGAACCCGTGCCCATCTCAAACCATTGCAGAAGTGGAATGTTCTGGGGATGGTAGACGAAATCGAAGCCCTTTTCCTTGACCTCAATCGGGGTAGTTGCGTTGGCCAATACCTCGATTGGATCGCCCTCTTCGAGATTGTTCTGGCATACAGCCGCAGTGGCCGGTTCGCCTGGGAATTGCCAATTCGGCGTTGCATTGCTGACGAACGGATTGCCAAACGTTTCCGCAAGCTCATGGCTCAACGCAGTCACGTCCTGGAAGCCAGCGCCAAAGAGTCCGGGCGAGATCCAGCTTGCGAACTGGCTGACGAAGCGCTGCTGCGGGAAAAGACCGTCGAAGTTGGCGAAATAGGTGTGGAAGCCCAATACGCAGCAGCCACCCGGAGTGTTGGGATTATTTCGATTGAGATTGAACAGGAAGGTGTTGGGATACAGCGACATGTTCATCGCATTGGTGCGGAAATTGCCCAGATTGATCTCATTCACTTCGCTGTTGTCAAAAAAGAGGTTGAACAGCGGGCTCAACATCAGCACAAAGGTGCTGCCATCCGCTGCCGTGCCGGTGAAGTAGGACCGGGCCTGCACGATGGTGCCGTTGCTCAGCCGCACATTCACGAAGAACGGGACCTGGATCGTGATTTTGTCTACTACTCGCGGAATAATCAGCGTGTGCCAGTTATTCTTCATCGAGTTGAAGAACTGGGCACGGTGAACGGCGTCTCCGAACTCGATGTTGCGGCCGGAGCGGTAGGTGAGCGGCTCAAAGTTCGGAGACTCCAGGAAGAGCTTCTCGAACGGATCGAATGAAACTGTCTTGAAAACGGACCCATCCGCGTTGAGCAATTGCCAGGATGTTTCCAGAATCAGGCCCGGGAAGACGGTCGTGCCACCGAGCTTTGGATCATTTCCCGCCATGGTGAACCGGAAATCCTCGTCCGTGTCAGGACCGGCCTGGGCAACAAATGCTCCGCTAAATGTGGCGATGGTATCGAGTTGGTCGATAGTCGATACGTTTGGCCGGGGATCGTCGATATCGAAGCGATCATCATTGCCGGCCAGGGCGGCGGCGCTGGCCTTGGCATTGCCGTTGAAGCTGGCGAAATTATTTCCGCCCACTACTTTTCCGCTGTCGGCATCAATAACAACTGAGCCAATCGAAAAAACGGCTACATGTTGAGCGTCCACCACACTACGGTCGCCCATATCTGGCCGTCCACCGGCAATAGCGGCACGGGCAGCGGCCTCATCGCCGGGCTGTTGCGCATAGGCAGCAGTAAAGGCGAGCGTAAATATCAAAGCTAGAAACAGCAGGCTAAATCGAACAGAGGGTCTCATATTTCACTTCTCCTAAGATGGGGAAATTTCAGAGTTGCGGGAGCCCTGCAACAATACGCCTACTCTGGATTCTTGTAAATGAGAGACTCGCAAAAAGCTGTAAAATTTCAATGATTTTTTGCGAAATTGGACACGGCCCGATAAGTTAAGAAAAAGTTTTCTACTAGCTCAAATAGTTTTCATACCCTCGTGGCTTCGCAAATAGAAAAATGGCACCGGAAAAACCGGTGCCATTTGTAAAGAAGAGTCATTTCTAGTGGCAAAGCGTTGCAGGTGCAGTCAATGCCGTCAGGTTAGGGTAGCTATATGCGCCATGCAGTGCATCTGACGGGACCGTTTGTGCAAACCACTGCAACAGGGCCTCGGTTTGCGGATGGTAGATGGTGGTCACTCCTGCATTTTTCAAGGCTACCGGGAAGGTAGCATTTGCCAGGACCTCAACCGGATCGCCGGTTTCCAGATTGCCTTGGCAAACGCCGGGCTCGCCGGGGAACTGCCAGCGCGGGGTTACGTTGTTGACGAAGGGATCGTTGAAGGTTTCAGCAATCTCGTGGCTGATGGCGGTCACGTCGTTGAATCCGCCGCCAAAGATTCCGGGAGAGATAAAGCTGGCATAATCGGTAATCCAGCGGTGTTCCGGCGTGGCGCCATCGGTGAAGTAGGTATGGAAGCCAAGCGTGCAGCAGCTGCCACGGACCAGCGGATTGGCGCGGTTGAACGAGAACAGGTAAGTATTGGGGAACAACGGCAAATTGATGGCGTCAGTGGTGGCATTGCCCGCATCAATCTCGTTGTTCATAATCACGCCCAGTTGCTGGTTGAAAAACAGGTTGAGCATCAGCACAAAGCGGTTGCCATCAGCGGCAATGCCGGAAACATAATTGATCGCCGTGACAACCTGATTGCCGACGCGAACACCCACGAATTTCGGCACGGTGATCGTGATGTTGTCGACTACCTGCGGGGCCAGTTCGGTGTGCCAGCTGGGATCCATCGAGCCGGCAAACTCAGCGCGCTGAACTGCATCGGAGAACTGCGTGGATTCGGCGGGAATTCCAGCGGTGGCATCGTGCTCATACTTGAATCTCTGGAAGTCCGGGGAATTCAGCGTGGGCACCACAAATGGAGCGGCGCTCACGGTGTCGAAAACGGTGCCGTCAGCATTGAGCAATTGCAGCGACACGGCCACGATCTTGGTTGGGACGGTGGTGATATGGCCAAGAGAGGGATCGTTCCCAAGCATGGTGTAAGGGAAAGTAACCCCATTCACCGTGAATGACCGGGTAAAGTTTGGCACTGAGATAACATTGGCAACGCCGCCAGGATTGCCGGCAATGGCGTTGGGACCATTGGTGGAATCGTCGGCTACCAGTTCTGAAGGTACGCTGTGAATCAACTGTGGGGTGATTGCCTGGGTCGCTCCAGCTGCATCCGGGTTGGTTCCTACCTGGGCCTGGGCTGCATCTGTAAGGCTTTGGGCAAACGAGCTTCCTACCATGCCGAGCGCGAGAAGCGCGCTCAGACAAATCGATTTCCTGAGCATATTTTTTGTATCTCCTGAATTGAGGGTTGGGCAAGCAAATACAAACGTTGACAGCTATTTTCCGCGCGCGATCGTCGGCTCCATTCCGGAAGGGGAGGACAAAATTTTTCACTCGCGAGGAGTAACTTAAGATACCTTGCCGACCCATCTTCTTGCAATAGCCAAATACGATAAACATATGATTTTTATTGGGGTTTATGCATGGCTCTTCTAGTCCCTCCCCGCTTAACCCCGCTTGGCGGGCCGGGTAAGGCCGGGGGCGATCAGTGGATCTAACCGCTGCCCAGACCGCGTTCCACGTCAGCTAATCGCACGTTTCTAAATAGGTTATTGTTCTCACTCCGATTTGCATCTAATGGGCAAATGCCGGACGCTCCTTCTCAAAACGCTGCCAGCGGCCTTAATTCCAGATGGCCTGAATCCCTGCGGGCTTTGCGCCATCGCAACTATCAATTATTTTTTTCCGGACAGTTGATTTCGCTCATCGGCACCTGGATGGACCAGATCGCCGAGTCTTGGCTGGTCTATCGACTCACCGGTTCCGCTCTACTACTGGGGACAGTAGCATTCGCTTCGCAAATACCGGTTTTCTTGCTGGCTCCCATAGGTGGCGCGTTGGCCGACCGCTATGACCGGCGAAAAATCCTGATCGCCACCCAGTCCGCCATGATGGCTCTTACGTTCGTTCTGGCCTGGATCACGCTTTCTCATCGGGTAAAAATATGGCACGTTGTCACGCTTGCAGCCCTTACCGGCCTGGTCAACGCCATTGATTTGCCGGCTCGTCAGGCCTTTGTGGTCGATATGGTCGCGCGCACGGATTTGGTGAACGCTATTGCGCTCAATTCGTCCATGTTTAACGGCGCGCGCATAGTTGGACCCGCACTTGCGGGAATTGTGGTTGCCGCCATCGGCGAAGGATGGTGCTTCTTTGCCAATGGCATTAGCTTTCTCGCCGTAATTGCCGGCCTGGCGATGATGAAAATCGACCGTCCGCGGCTGGCGATTGAAGGTTCACCGCTGGAAAACATCATTGAAGGTTTCCGGTTTGTCGCCCAAAGCGGCCCTGTTCGTGCGCTTATGCTCCTGCTGGGACTGGTGAGCTTTACGGCAATGCCCTATGCCGTGCTTATGCCGCTTTTTGCCGACAAGATCCTCCACGGCGGCGCACAGGCCCTGGGCTTGCTGATGGGCTGCTCCGGCGTGGGCGCATTATGCGGTGCGCTGACCCTGGCCATGAGGAAGACGCTCAAGGGGCTGAGCGTCTGGGTAGCTGTTTCCTGTGCCGGATTTGGCTTGGCCCTGCTGCTCTTTTCTTTCTCGCGGACTCTTTGGCTCTCCGCGGCGCTGCTAATCCCGGTCGGCTTTTGCATGATGATCCAGATGGCTTCCTCCAACACGCTCATCCAAAGCATGGTTCCGGACCGTCTGCGTGGACGAGTGATGTCAGTTTATGCCATGACTTTTATGGGGATGGCTCCTCTGGGCTCTCTTCTTGCCGGCAGCCTGGCACACAAATTAGGTGCGCCGATGACAGTCGGAATCGGCGGTGTTGCGGCGATCGCGGGAGCGGCTGTTTTTGGCTCCAAGCTTCCTGCTATCCGGCCCGCGGCGCGGGAAATGATCATTGCGCAGCAGATTGCGGGAGGTACGCCAGCGCAGGAGATGACTGGAAGAGTATTTACCAAGACAGGAGACGATCCAGTTCTATCTGATTCCGGAACTCAACCGGTCTCATCCAACCTTTAGGCAATCATCTTCTTCAGCAAGGCAATCTGGCCTGAGTGATAGACCGCGTGCTGCGTCGCGCTCTGGAAAAGCCGGTAGAAGTTGTATGTCCTTCCCGGGACAGTTGCTCCCAGCCGCTCATCGCCAAGGCTCTTGATGGTCTCCACCAGCCCCAGATGCTCATCGAAGAAGGTGTTGACCACCTGCTTCCAGTCCTGCTCATTCGTGTCTTTCACAGGAGGCCAGTCTAACTCCTTGGGCATCGTTGCCCAGGCCGGGATTGGCGTTCCCTGGATCGCGTCGGAAAAAAATTTGATCCATGCATTCACATGGACCACGATCTCCCAGATGGAATGAGCGTTTGGGATGGGATGAGCTTTGGCCTGCTCGGC
>JASLFF010000371.1 GCA_030150795.1 Terriglobales bacterium
CAGGCGCGTTGCAGCATCAATCCGTTCCAATAACTAAAAAAACACAAATAGGGATCAATATGACTGACCTAAAAGACCGCAGCGCGCTGCCGGCAATTGCAGTAATTGGCATGTCCGGTATCTTTCCCGGAGCACACAATGTGGAAGAGTTTTGGCAGAACCTCCGCGATGGTGTGGAATCCATCTCAAGATTTACTGATGCTGAATTGGAGTTAAATGAAGATTCCGCCCTGGCGCACGACTCACGCTACGTGAAGAGCAAGGCCATTCTGGATGGCGTTGAATTGTTTGACGCCTCGTTCTTTGGTTTTACTCCGCGCGAGGCCGAACTGGCCGATCCACAGCAGCGTTTGTTTCTACAGTGCGCCTGGAGTGCGCTGGAAAATGCCGGATATGATACGCAAAGGTTTGATGGCTCGATTGGCGTGTTTGGCGGAGTGAGTTTCAGTCATTATCTGTTCGCTAACCTGCTTTCGAACCGCGGCCTGATCGATTCCAGCGGGTTCCTTCAGACTTCCATCCGCAACCGTACAGATCACCTCACTACGAATGTCGCGTACAAGCTGAACTTGCGCGGCCCCGCAGTGACCGTTCAGACAGCTTGCTCCACTTCGTTGGTAGCTGTACATCTGGCGGCGCAAAGCCTTATTAACTACGAATGCGACATGGCCCTTGCCGGTGGATCTTCTATTTCTCTCCCGCAGAAGTCCGGTTATATGTACCAGGAAGGCGGCATTCTCTCTCCTGATGGGCATTGCCGCGCTTTTGACGCGAAAGCCCAGGGAACGGTGAGCGGCAACGGCGTTGGCATAGTGGTGCTCAAGCGCCTGGCGGATGCTCTGGCAGACCGTGATCACATTGAATCAGTGATTCTAGGATCAGCGATTGGTAACGATGGTTCCGGCAAAGTCGGCTACACGGCGCCAAGTATTGAAGGTCAGGCGCAGGTCATTGCCGAAGCGCAACTCGTAGCTGGAGTTGATCCTGACACCATTACCTATATTGAGGCCCATGGTACCGGCACCAAAATGGGCGATCCCATTGAAATTGCCGCGCTCACTCAGGTCTTTAAGACGAAGACCAACAAGAAAGGGTTCTGCGCCATAGGGGCGCTCAAGTCCAACATCGGTCATCTCGATACCGCTGCTGGTGTTGCCGGGCTCATCAAAACCGTCCTCAGCCTGAAGCATCAAACACTGCCGCCCAGCCTGCATTTTGAGCAGCCGAATCCTGAGATTGATTTTGCCAACAGTCCCTTCTTCGTCAATGCGCAAGTAAGAAACTGGGAATCCCAGGGGCCAAGGCGGGCAGGTGTAAGCTCATTTGGCATTGGCGGCACCAACGCGCACATTGTGATGGAGGAAGCACCGGCCATTGAATCCGGTAAAGAGACCCGGAACTATCAGTTATTGTTGCTCTCCGCCAAGACAAGCACCGCGCTTGAATCGGCAACGGTCAATCTTGCGGCGCACCTTGAAAGCCAAAAAGACCTGAAGCTTGCCGACGTGGCTTTCACGCTGCAAACAGGCCGCCGCGAATTCAACCATCGCCGCGCAGTTGTTTGCCGCGATTACGATGATGCCGTTCAGGCATTGCGCACGTTGAATCCTCACCGCGCAACCACGGGCTTCTATGAGCCAAAACAACGTCCTGTAGTTTTCATGTTCCCCGGCCAGGGCGCACAGTATGTCAACATGGCCAAAGGACTATATGAGAGCGAGCCGTTCTTCAAAGCCCAGGTAGACGAATGCGCTGCATTACTTAAGCCGCACATGGGGTTCGATCTCCGTGAAGTGCTGTATCCAGCCAAGGAGAGTGAGGTTGCCGACAGTACAAAACGCTTGACCCAGACAGAAGTTACGCAACCTGCGCTGTTTGTGATTGAGTATGCGCTCGCCCGTCTGTGGATGGAATGGGGCATCCAGCCTCAATCCATGATCGGCCATAGCATTGGCGAATACGTAGCGGCATGTATATCCGGGGTTTTCTCATTGGAAGACGCGCTCGCGCTGGTAGCTGCCCGTGGACGCCTCATGCAAAGCCTTCTGACGGGAGGAATGCTGGTTGTTCCGTTGCCTGAGCAAGAAGTTCTGCCTCTATTGAAGAATGGATTATCTCTCGCAGCGCTCAACGGCCCTGCGTTCTGCGTGGTCTCTGGTCCTGACGAACTGATACAACAATTAGACAGCGAACTCACCGCCAAGACTGTCGCTTGCCGTCGCCTCTCTACCTCGCATGCCTTTCATTCAGCCATGATGGACCCGATCCTTGAGCAGTTCCGCAAGATCTGCCAGAAAGTACGCTTCCATGCCCCGCAACTTCCGTATCTCTCAAATCTTTCCGGAACGTGGATTACTGAGGCCCAGGCCACAAGTCCGGATTACTGGGTGCGGCATCTGCGTGAAACCGTCCGCTTTGCTGACGGTATCCGCGAACTGGTGAAAGATCCTGATCGTGTTTTGCTGGAAGTTGGTCCGGGACGGACGCTGGGAACATTGGCTCGCTGGAATCCTTATCGCGCCACAGGACAAGTGGTACTCAACTCAGTGCGCCATCCAGATGATTCCTTTGCTGACGAAGCGTACCTGCTGACAACGCTTGGGAAGCTCTGGCTTGCCGGCGTCCAGGTTGATTGGTCAGGTTATTACAAGCAGGAACAGCGCAAGCGCATTGCGCTGCCTGCTTATCCCTTTGAAACTCAGCGTTACTGGATTGAGCCGCAGAAACATGCGGAAGGCGCAAGCGCTACGGCCAAACCGCACAAGCGGCCAAATGTTGCTGACTGGTTCTACACGCCCTCATGGAAGCGCGCTCCGCTGGCTCACAGCGCTTTGAGTGCTGAAGGGGCAGCGCCATGGCTGGTGTTCTGTGACCAGTATGGTGTTGGTGCGCGACTGGCCGACCAGCTTCAGACACAGGGAATTGAAGTCTTTACCGTTGTTGAAGGAACGCAATTCGAACGTAAATTGCGCCAGTTCACCATTCGCCCGCAATCTAGTGAAGATTATCAGGCTGTTTTGAATGCCCTGAAAGAAGATGGCAAGCTTCCGGCAAAGATTGTTCACTTGTGGAATCTAGTGAATGTCGGTGCTGCAGATTCGTTGCAGGCCAGCTTCTACAGTCCGCTTTATTTGGCACAGGCCATTGGAGCGCTCGGGAGTACTCCGAATATTGACCTGCTGCTGTTTTCCAACC
>JASLFF010000400.1 GCA_030150795.1 Terriglobales bacterium
TGAATATCAGGTCAACGTAAAAGACCTGGCCAACCGCGCGATAGGTTA
This sequence comes from Terriglobales bacterium, assembly GCA_030150795.1. Next base: position 49 of record JASLFF010000400.1, read on the forward strand.
CGGCATGCCCGGCGTGATTATTGACGGCACCGATGCCTGCCAGGTTTATGACGCGACGTATGAAGCCGTGGAGCGCGCGCATCGCGGCGAAGGGCCGACCTTGATCGAGGCCAAGCTGATGCGCATGAAAGGCCACGCCATCCACGACGCAGCAGCCTACGTCCCCAAAGAAATGCACGAGTTCTGGCGCAAGCGCGACTGCATTGACCGCTTCCAGAAATATCTGCTGGAAAAAAAATGGCTGACGCCCGCGCAGGACAAAGAAATGATTGCGGCGATTGAGAAAGAAATCGATGCGGAGCGCGAATTTGCCGAGAACTCTCCCATGCCGGAAGGCCACACCGCCGCCGAAGGCGTGTTCTGTGAAGATGGCTGCCACACGATCAAGCCCAAGTACGGCATGCCGCAAAAAGCGCGTCGCAGCGAAGGCAAGCTGAAGGAGACGGAAGCGGCGATACATTTTAAGTAGCTTTTCTGAAATCTCGAGCGAAGCGAGAGATCCCTACCTCGAGAAGATAGTCAGGAAATTACAAGGTAGTCCAAGTGAGCGCTGGAGGCGATAGGGATCCCTCACTGCGCTCGGGACTTCGAAAAAACATGGCTCAAGCAACATATCTCGAAGCAATCCGGCAGGGACTCTGGGAAGAGATGGAGTCCGATCCCACCGTTTTTTGTATCGGTGAAGACATTGGCATTTACGGCGGCGCGTTCAAAGTCACCGACGGCTTTGTCCACCACTTTGGCACGCAGCGCGTGATCGATACGCCCATTGCCGAATCGGCCATTGTGGGAGCGGCGTTTGGCGCGGCGCTTACCGGCATGCGTCCCGTAGCCGAGTTCCAGTTCATGGACTTTATCGGCTGCGCATTTAATCAGATTGTGAACATGGTGGCCAAGTCGCATTATCGCTGGGGCGCGCCCGCGCCGCTCGTCTTGCGTGGACCTTGCGGCGGCGGCGTGCACGGCGGGCCGTTTCACTCGCAGAATCCCGAGATGCATTTCGTTCATACTCCTGGGATGAAAGTCGTTGCCCCGGCCACGCCCAGTGACGCCAAGGGGCTGATCAAGTCCGCTATCCGAGACAACAATCCTGTTCTCTTCCTCGAGCACAAATTCCTTTATCGCCGCATTAAAGAAGATGTGCCGGAAAAGGATTGCGTTGTTCCCATCGGCAAGGCGCGCGTGCATCGCGAGGGCCGCGATCTCAGCATCATCACTTATGCGGCGATGGTCCACACCGCGCAGGAAGCCGCCGACATTCTGGCCAAAGAGGGAATTGAGATTGAGATCATCGATCTGCGTACGCTCTGCCCGCTTGACCACGAAGCCATTACGCAGACGGTGAAAAAGACCAACAAAGTTATTCTTCTGCATGAAGACACAAAGACCGGCGGCCTGGCCGGGGAACTCGCGGCGATCATCAATGAAGAAGCGTTCGACGATCTCGATGGACCCATCGTCCGCATCACAGCGTTAGATACGCCGGTGCCGTTCTCACCGCCGCTGGAGCATTTCTTTTTGCCGAAAGTAGAGGATGTGGTGAGAGAAGCGCGGAAGCTGCACGCTTATTAAACGGACTCAACGTAGAGACGTAGCATGCTACGTCTCTACCATTCAATTTCTCTCTGCCCCAAAATCCTCGTGCGTTAGAACAATTACTGCGTTACCACCGGCAGTTCCACAAAGCTTGCCTGCCCCGGCTGATGGTAAATCCGCTGTGTGGCCCTCTTGTAATCTCCTGGCTTGGCCCAGAAAATATTCGGCACAAACGTCTGAGGGTTGCGGTCATACAGCGGGAACCAGCTTGACTGCACCTGCACCATGATGCGGTGTCCGGGCAGAAAGACGTGGTTCGTTGTCGGCAGCTCAAAGCGATAGACCAGCGGCGTGTCAGCCTTGATTGGCTTTGGCGTTTCCAGGCTTTCACGATAGCGTCCGCGGAAGATGTCCATAGAGACCGCCAGTTGATAGCCGCCCATCTGCTCCTGCCCCGCCACTTCGTCCGGATAAACGTCAATCAGCTTCACCACCCAATCAGAATCGGTGCCGCTGGTGGAGGCGACAAGGTTTGCCACCGGCTGTCCGCTGATTTTTACCGGCGCGGTGAGCACGTCTGACGTGAATGCCAGCACATCAGTCCGGCCAGAAGCCTCACGCTGATCGTCCACCAGCCACAATGGCCACGTCAGGCCTTTCTCAATGTCATAACCCACGGGGCGCGTAGGCCGAGCACGGAACGGCACGGGCTTGGCGGGATCGGAAACGTATTCTTCATAAGCCGTGCCATCTTTCGGCGCGTCAAAGCTGAGCTTGAGGCCCGATGTGAGATAAAGCGGCGTAGCTTTAGGAACACATGGCATCTGGCATTGAGCATTATTGTTCGGCGGCCATGTTCCATAAAAGCGCCATGTATTGGTCCCGGTTTCAAAAGCTGAAACGGGAGAAACTTTTTTAACGGGCTCGCCTTTTAGGTATTGGTCGAGAAAGGCCTTCAGAATTTCCTGACGGAAATACAATCCCGTATCGCTATTGAATTTGATTGGACCCAGCGTGCTGCCGTCTCCAATTTCCTGCCCGTGGTGCCACGGCCCGATTACAAGAAAAACTTTGTTGTCTTTATCTTTCGGCTTCAGCGCTTTATATACAGCCATTGCGCCATAAATATCTTCCTGGTCCCACAGGCTGGCCACCAGCATCACGGGGATTTTGATGGGCTGCGCCGCCAGAATCTGGTCCATAGCCTGGTCTTTCCAGAATTCGTCATAGCTGGGATGCTCCAGCACCTTGCGCCAGAAACCAATCTGCTCCAGCCCATGCAGCTTGCCTAGTTCGCCCGCCGAGCCCGACTGCATATATAAGTCGTAATCATCGAAATGATCGCTCCACCATTTTGCGTCGTTCTTGCGCGTGGCTACCTGTTCATAGATGTACGGCATATTCTGCTGGCGAAACGCGCCGTTGTGGAACCAGTCGTCGCCGCGCCACCCATCCACCATCGGGTTCATGGGCACAGAGACTTTTAACGCCGGATGCGGATTCACCAGCGCCATGAGAGGAAGAAATCCGTCATAGGATATTCCGAGGATACCCACCCTCCCGTTTGACTCCGGCACGTTCTTCACCAGCCAGTCAATCGTGTCGTACGTGTCAGTCGAGTGGTCCACTGGCGTGGGGTTCAACGGCCCATGCAGCGGACGGTTCATCACATAGTCGCCCTCGGAACCGTATTTGCCGCGCACATCCTGCACTACGCGAATGTAACCGCCTTCCACGATTACTTCCGTGGCATTGTCGTATCCCCAGAGCGCAGGCCCCAGATGGGAGCTGTGAGCGTGCGTGGTAAGCTCGTCCGCGCTATAAGGCGTGCGCGTCAGCAGGATCGGCGCAGGCTTGGTCTTGGTGGCGCTCCGCGGCACCAGGATTACCGTGTACAACTTCACGCCGTCGCGCATCGGGATCATCACCTCGCGGCGCTCGTAATCGAAAGTGGGACCACCCGGCGGTTTCAGGTTGTCAGGCGTCTCACTGGGGTAGTTAGGATATTTGGGCGGCGCGCTCTGTGGCTTGTCATTCGTCTGGGCTTGCGATGGCGTGCAACCCAGGCTGAAAAGCGCGACAACGAGAAAGGTAGAGATCCTTACGCGGTTGAGGAGTGTCATGGTGCCGGAAATTATAGACGTTTTCTGAAATCTCTAGGGAAGAGCGAGAACGCTATTGTTACCTTGCCCGTGAGGAACACAAAATGGGAGCACTGATTTAAACTGGATCAACTGGCTTATCCTAACCTGAAGAGCGCAGCGGCAATAGCGATCCCTCTCTGCGCTCGGGATGAAAAATCATGTACTACCTGCTCAAAACCAAACCCACCGTTTACGGCTTTGCCGATCTGCAAAAAGAGCAGTCCACCATCTGGGATGGCGTCACCAATCCAGTGGCGGTGAAGAACCTGCGTGGCATGAGCAAAGGCGATAAGCTGGTGATCTATCACACTGGCGACGTGAAAAGCGCAGTCGGCACGGCCACGGTTGAGTCGGTCGATGCTGCCGATCCTAAGGTGCCCAAAGTCAGGATCAAAGCGGACAAGCTGATATCGCATCCCGTGACTCTGGCTGAGATAAAAACCAGCGAGCTGTTTGAAGGCTCGGCGCTGGTCCGTCAGGGACGCCTCTCCGTCGTCCCGCTGAGCAAAGAGCAATATGAATGGCTCACGGGAAGATGAGTCCAACATCTTAGCCAACAGAACCTTTGAAACACAGAGGAGCAGAGGAAACGGAGGAATTTGCAGTCGCATGCCCAAAATCCCTCCGCTTCCTCCTTTCCTCCGTGTTTCAAGGTTTTTTGTCGGTCATCAAAATGGTAGAGCTGAGTGCCGAATGCCAACTGCCATTCGCTGATTTATAATCAAAGGTTGATCTAACCAGCGTGAACACACCT
>JASLFF010000750.1 GCA_030150795.1 Terriglobales bacterium
ACACGGATAACACTGATAGGAACCGGGATATCGGGAAATCGGACCCATCGTAAAACAAAGGCTTACCTAGTGATCGAACGCAGAGAAGCGCGGATAGGATGGAAACAGGAAAAAGCAGGATTTTGGGCCGATAAAAGCGGCAAGCACGAGAGCGCAGGAGATCGGGGGATGCATCTTCTATAATTTCCAGCTGCATCCAACAGGTACGGTCTCTCGTCCATTTTGTCAGCCCTTAGATATTGAGGATATTTATGCAAACACGTAACTTTTCCATCCGAATGCTGGCGCTGCTTTTGGCCCTTGTGCTGACGCAGCCTTTTGCCCTGACTACGGCGCAAGCGGAAGGAGCGTCCGAGCCCACGCTGCCTGAACCGGGCACTACGGGAATGAACAAGCAGCAGCAGCAACAGCTTGGCTTGCAGGCCATGGGTGAAGTCTATAAGCAGATGCCCGTGCTGCCGGATTCAAGTCCGGAGACGCAGTACATTCAGCATCTGGGGAAGAAGCTTGCTGGGGTGATTCCGGCGGACCGGTCATGGCCATATCAGTTTCATGTAATTCCGGCCACGGACATCAACGCTTTTGCGCTGCCGGGTGGGCCGATCTTTGTGAACCTGGGCACAATCCAGGCCGCCGATAATGAAGCCGAGCTGGCCGGCGTGCTGGCGCACGAAATGTCGCACGTATACATGCAGCACTCAGCCAAGCAGGCGCCAAAAGCCACGTGGGCGAATATCATTGCCGGGCTGGGTGGCGCTGTGCTGCCACAGAGTGGGATTGGAAACCTGGCGCGCATGGGAATCCAGTTTGGCGCGGGAACCATGCTGATGAAATATTCACGCGCGGATGAAGCCCAGGCCGATTCGACCGGCGCAATCATTATGTATCGCGCGGGATATAACCCCAAGGCGATGGCGGATTTCTTCCAGAAGCTGGAACAGAAATACGGCAAAGGCGGGCCGCAACTGCTGAGCGACCACCCGAACCCCGGAAATCGGGAGCAGTCAATCCAGCAGGAAGTACGAAACTGGCCGGCGAAAAACTACACCACCAACAGTCCTGAATTTCCTCCGGTGAAACAGGACGCCATGAAGTTGAAAGGCTATAGTGCGCAGGAAATCGCCAACGGCGCGAAGTCAGGCCAATGGGAGCAGCAGAACAGAAAGAACAACGTTGTGCCGGCAAGCCTGTCGCAATCGTCGAACCAGGGTAGCGGCGCGGGTAGCGGAAGCGGCAGTGGCGCGGGCGGGGGTGGAAATACTAATGCTGCGGAAGAAAATGTTGCGTTCAAAGAAGTAAAGCCCAGTGACCATATGACGCGGCATGAAGCCCAGGGCTTGGTCATCTATTACCCTGACAACTGGCAGGTGGCCGGCGACGCAAACATGACGATCATCGGACCGCCATCAGCATCGACTCAAAACGGCATTGCGTATGGCGCGATTGTCGGCAATCAGCCGGGCGGTGGCGGATCGCTGGACGACGCGACACAAAAGCTGGCGCAGGGCATGGCACAGGACAATCCCGGAATGAAAATTTCCAGCGAGATGAAGAACATCGACGTTAACGGCACACAAGGGCGGTCGCTGGAGCTTTCCGGCAAATCTCCGTTGCTGCTGAACGGTGAGCCGTTGCCGGAACGCGACTGGCTGGTTACGTTTCCGCGTCCGCAAGGAGGCCTGGCTTACGTGGTTTTTGTTTCGCCGGAACGCGACTTTAACCAGCTTCATCCCACATACCAGAAAATGCTGAACAGCTTGCAGTTGCAATAGGCTTTAGATCTCTGAGGATTCACGGCCCCTGATACGACCGCGGGAAAATTGAGCGCATCATAATAACGGTGAGGGTGATGGAGCGGGTTTTTATCGTTTCCTCGCGTGAGTTGTACTGAAGTCCAACGATGTCAAGTGCAGCTACATCACCCAATCATTTTTCCTTCAGCCTTGCTTCGCTTCCAGCTCCGCCCAGCGGCTGTAAAGCTCATCCACGGCTTTCTGCGCTTCTTCCATCTCAGCGTGCGCGCTCAACAGACGCGCAGCGTCACTGGCGATCGCGGGATCTTCTGCAGCGGCGCGCTTCTGTTGCAGCGTCTCTTCCGCCTGCGCAATGCGTTGTTCGATGGTGGCAAACTCGCGCGCTTCAAGGTAAGAAAGCTTCTTCTTCGCAGAGTTCTCTGCCGCTTTTGCAGGCTTTGCCGTCGACGATCCATCTTGCGCAGCGCTCGCAGGCTGCTTGCTCTCCGCTTGCCACTCTTCCCATTGCAGGTAATCGGCAAAGGCTTCCGCGCGTCCGCGTCCGTTAAGGCCAAGCACCATAGTGGAAACGCGGTCCAGCATGTAGCGATCATGCGTTACCAGCGCCAGTGCGCCGGTATATTCCAGCAAGCTCTCTTCGAGGATTTCCAGGGTCGGAATATCAAGATCGTTGGTTGGTTCGTCCAGCAGCAGGAGATCTGCAGGCTGAAGCATCAATTGCGCGATCAGTACACGCGCGCGCTCGCCGCCGGAAAGCCTGCCTACAGGCTGATT
>JASLFF010000490.1 GCA_030150795.1 Terriglobales bacterium
CAGTCACCGTAAAGCGCCTGATACTCACCCAGCTGAAAGGCCAGCCCCTGATCATTACCCAGACCGCGAATCAGGTCAGCCTTGGCGCGGGTTTTAATGGACTGCAATTCCTCGTCGCTTACATCCTGCGTCTTCAGCTTCTCAATTTCTTCATGGATCGGCCCGGCCATATCTGCGGCCGTGTGGCCCTGGCTGGGCGCGGCAAAAAAGAAGAACAAGCTGGGATATTTAGTGCCAGGGAACGAGCCGCCCTGCGCGGCAATGGCAATCCGCTTGTCGCGCACCAGAGAACGATAAAGCCGGGAGGTGCGGCCTTTGGAAAGCAAGTCGGCCAGCACGTCATATACGGGATCGTCAGGGTCGCGATAGTCAGGACGGTGGTAGCCTTCAACATAGAGCGGCTGGCTGGGGTCGTGGATCAAGATGGTCCGCATCGCTTGTTGTGGAGGCTCCTGAGTTCGCAGGGGATCGGGCGCGGGACGCGCCGGGATGCGACCAAAGTATTTTTCGATAATCGGCATGGCCTCTGTGGCTTTTATGTCACCAACCACGGTTACGACCATGTTTGCTGGAACATAATATTTTTTGAAGAAATCTGTTGCATCAGTGGCGGAAAAGGCCCGCAGATCAGAAGGCCAGCCAACCACCGGGCGTCCATATGGATGCGCGATAAATGCCGCACGCAAAAACTGCTCCAGAAGCCGGCCCTGGGGAGAACTATCCACGCTCATGCGCCGCTCTTCATAGACCACGTCGCGCTCTTTATAAAACTCACGCATCACCGGTTCCAGAAAGCGCTCTGACTCCAGGTAAGCCCAGAGCTCAAGGCGATTTTGCGGGAAGGAGTAGAAGTAAGTGGTTTCGTCGCGATCAGTGGAAGCGTTCAGCCCCACTCCGCCCTGGCTTTCCACGATCTCACCAAACTCATTGGGAACGACATACTGTTCGGCAGCGGTTACGGCCTGCTGCCAGGCTTTTTCAAGTTCAGCGACCTTCTTATCATCGCGCCCAACTTCCTTCAGCCTTTCATGCAAGTAAGCGGCATAAGCGGTTTCCACTTTTTCCAGCGCCACTTTTTCTGCAGGCCAGTTTGTGGTGCCGATCTCATGCGTGCCTTTAAAAGCCATGTGCTCAAACATGTGCGCAAGGCCTGTGATACCCGGAACTTCCTGGACGGAACCGGCGTCAACGCGCGTATAGAAAGAAAACACCGGCGCTTCAGGGCGCTCCATAAGGACGATGGTGAGGCCATTGGCCAGCTTCTTGACGGTGATTCGCTTTTCAAAAGAAGCAATGTCCTGAGCGGTGAGGGTGAGAGCGATCGAGAAAAATCCAATGAGAACTGCAAGCTTGCGGAGATGAGAAATCTTCATAGGCTGTCCTAGTTAAGGGTAAAGGGTGAAGCGGATGTTTTCAAATTGGACGCGCAACGAAACGGTCATTAACCCAACGGATTGAGGAAGCAGATGGTCCGCAGCACGGAAATAAAGTCGCCGCACTTCTGGCTTTGAAATCCCTGGCCTTGGCATGTATAACAAGGGCAATCTTTTTTGTACGCCCAGGAAAACTAAAAATGTCAAAACACCAGGAACTGTTGCAAGCGTTTCGGCTATTTGCCGATACCGCGCCAAACGCGACCGCACTGATGACCCACATATCACAGCGGCTCCATGACGAACTGGCGCGCTATAACTGGGTGGGCTTTTACCTGGTGGACAAAGCCGACCCTGGAATGCTGGTGGTGGGCCCTTATGTGGGCAGCTTCAGCCCCAATGTTCGTATTCCGATCAATAAAGGCCTCTGCGGCGCGGCAGCCACCACGAAAAAGACCGTGGTTGTAAACGACGTGGCCAGCGATCCGCGCTATCTTGCCGGATCGGAAATTGTGAAGGCGAACCTGGTAGTTCCGATTCTGGCTAAGAACGAATTGGTGGCTGAGCTGGATATTGAAAGCTATTTCGCCAACACGTTTGCCAAGGCGGACCAGACCTTTGCGGAAGAAGTGGCGCAACTGGTAGGGAACTATATGGAAAAGAAGCGCTAGACGAAAGTCCATGTCCGGTTGGTGGGTAGGCTGTTGCACCGGTACCCGCAGATGTATCCACAATGACATTGTTTGCCGTGGCGGCTGACTATATAAAAGCAGCAGGGCTGTCCGTGAATCCGCGCAGCCCGTTGCAGAGAAATGTGCAAGCACCAGGAATTGCTTAAAGATTTCGGGTATGTAGCGCAATCCGCGCGCACGGTGGATGCGCTGATGGACAAGATCGTCCAGCGCCTGCATGACACCATGACGCGCTATAACTGGGTGGGATTTTACCTGGTGGATACGACGCGTCCTTCCAGCCTGAACCTGGGGCCGCATGTGGGCAGCTTTGATCCGCATGAAAGCGTCTCGCTGGACAAAGGATTGTGCGGCGCCGCTGCCACGTCGAAGAAAACCGTGCTGGTGAACAATGTAGCCAATGATCCACGCTACCTGCGGGGGTCCGAACTGGTGAAGTCGGAAATGGTAGTGCCGATTCTTACTCGGGGCGCGCTTTACGGCGTGATTGACATCAACAGCTATTTTGCCGACACCTTTAACTTTGACGAACAGAAATTTGTGGAGGCTTGCGCTGAATTGGTGAGCGGCTATCTGGAAAAGCCGCGTTGAGCCTCGTTTAAATAGGCGGAATTCTCTTGAACAGGCTGCTATCATGTCGGCCTGATGAAACTCCTTCGACTCTCTCTGCTCATTCTGGTCTTTGCAACTTCCGCCATCGCGCAAAAATCCGGTTTCACCGTGGAACAGGTGATGAGTTCGCCGTTCCCGACGGCGCTGACCTCGGCGGCAAAAGCCAATCGCATTGCCTGGGTCTTTGACAGCCGCGGCGAGCGCAATATCTGGGTAGCGGACGCGCCAGACTTTGCCGGCCGGCCGGTCACGCACTACCAGGGCGACGATGGCCAGGATATTTTTGCCGTAAAGCTCACGCCGGACGGCAAGACTGTGGTCTATGCGCGTGGGTCGGAAGTGAGCAGCGAAGGGCATGTGGCGAATCCTGCGACGGAAACGAAAGAACCCAAG
>JASLFF010000493.1 GCA_030150795.1 Terriglobales bacterium
TTCAATGGCCTTGGCATATTCCGCGCGTGCTTTTTGCTGGTCGCCCATCAAGGCGTACGTATCGCCCAGGCCAAGCTGCGATTCATGGAACGTGGGATCGATCTTGAGCGACATGCGATAGTGCGTCAGCGCGTCTTCAAACCGTCCGGACATGCGCGAGATTTCCGCGAAAGAATCCTGCGGGTTGGGCTCATTGGGAACGAGTTCGGTATAGCGCTTGATGTCGGCAAAAGCTTTTTCAAAGTTGCCCTGGCGAGCGTAGCAATAAGCCGCTTCGTTATAAGCGTCGGCAAATTGTGGGTCGATCTTCATGGTCTGCTCAAACATGGCAATGGCGCGCTGCGTCTGGCTGCGGTCAAGTTGCAGCCACCATCCGGCCAGCCAGTGCAGATGCTTGTCATTGGGATAGCTGGTGAGCGCTTCATTCATGGCCTGGATTGCGGGGACCCAGTTGGCCTGGCTCGCGTTGGCCAGCCAATCGATGATCAGTTTTTCTTCCGGACCGGCGGAAGCGCGCGTGGCCAGGGCTTTTTCACGCTCGGCTACCTGCTCCGTTGGGTCCTGTGAAAAGAAGGTGAGAAAGATGTGGCCCAGGGCAAATTGCGGATCGGCCTGCACGGCGTTGCGGAAATTATCCAGTCCGTCCTGCGTGTGCAGCATCTCCATCTTGTGCATCGCCTTTTCAAAGAACACATGCGCCTGCGGCGATTTGGTGGAAATATGCATGCCCGTAGGCGTGTCATGCGCAAACGCGTGCAGCCCAAAGATCGTGAGCAGTGCCAGAATGGAAACCTTGATCGACCTCATCTGTGACTCCTTGACCGATGACCGCTTCTGCCGCAGCAACAGCGCGCGGCAGTTGTGGCTAGTTGCCTTTCAGAAAATATCCCGGCTCCAGCGGAAGCTTGCCGTCAACTTTCAAAACGTTTACACGGCCATTGATGGAGTAAACATCCACCAGTCCAACCGCGCCGGGAATGGCTTCCACCGATTTCAAGAGCTCATCTTCCGAGCGCACAATAATTACGCCGCTGGCATGTGCCGCCAGCAGAGATTTAAATTGCTCCACCTGCATGTGATAAAGCTTTTCGATCGCCGTTTTCATCTCCGGCGTGGAAGGATCGCGCAGAACAAGAATCACCGGACGGCCATCGGGCCACTTGTGACTGTCAAACTTAAAGACCTTGGCCAGGTCCATTGTCGAAAGTCCACCCGTGTTGTTGGTCTTGTCCACAATCACAGCCAACTGCTTCGCTTCACATGAAGCGGCCAGCCCGGCGATGAGCAATAACAAGACCCAAATGCGGCGTCTGATACTCATGAAGGTGCAGTTTATGTTGGAAGTCCAGGGAATATAAGATTACTGAGGTAATAGGAGCTTTACTTGCAATGGGTTGGGACCGAGCTAGGAATAGAAATCGCCGCCAATCACGCAGATCAGCGCCGATGAATGAATTAGTTTTATCTTATCTGCGGAGAGCAAGGTACATCTACGGCGAAAGATTCCTACTTCCCTGGAGCCTTCTGCTCCGCTGGCGCAACCGCCGGAGCCGCAGGTTTCTCAAACTTCTTATCGTCCACCGGCACATTCTGCTGCAGCTCAGTCACCTGGATAGTAAAGCGACCCAGCGGTCGCGCAACTGTCCACTGGAATGGGACCTTCACTCCGTCCTGCGCGCGATAATCGGCATAATCCACCTGCGTGGGATTGCGACCCAGCGGCGTATCGGCATAGCGAATACTGCGCACCAGCAGGCCGGACTCTTTATCGAAGAACAGCCGCATTGGCGGCTTTCCGGGGTTCGCGCCGATCAACTGCACCACGTCGTGCCCGCCAATCTTCTCCGCCGCTGGACGTACTCGAAACTGCGCAAACATCTTCTTGAGTTCCGTAGGCAGGTGGAACGTGGAGTCAAAGCCGAAAGCCTCGTTTTCCGGCGCGCTCATATCTCGCGGCGGCCTTGGTCCGGGATTGGCGAGCCATCCTGCATGCCCGTCAAACGCCGTAATGTTGTCGCCGTTCGGTGTGTGCACCAGTGAAATGCGTTTATTCGGTGCCTTGGCCAGCACTTCAACCGGCATTTGCTGCGCGCCAAAACTGATGGTGCCTTTTTCCACGCGGCTGGTGATCTTCTCCACGGCTGCCGCGCCGCCTACGGCCTGAACATACTTATTCAGGATCTCGTCGGACGTGGGCAATGCGGGCGCCGCCGCTTCCGTTTTCTCCGGCTCAGGACGCTTCGGCTCGGTATCAGAGATAATCGGCACTCCCACCGGATCGTGCGATCCGCGATGGCAGGTAAAGCACGTGACCTCAGGCCTTTCCTTGAAGTTTTCCTTGTTAATGGCCATTTGCATCAGGATCATCTGCCGCGCCGTCTGTTTGGGGTTCTTGTCGTCCTTATCAAACGCGCCGCGCACGTGGCAGAACGCACACTCCACGCCCAGCGCATTGCCGATGAACTGCATGGACGGCACCACCTGGTTGGCAGGAGTGCCTTTCAGCACCTGGATATTTTTGAACACCTGCTCAGCCGGGTTCTCGCTGTCCTCAGGCGAGGGGCCAGCAGGTCTTTGTGCGAGGGCGGCGCAAGCTGTGAAGAAAATAATAGCGGCTGCGAAATGAAGCGAGGTCCTGTTCATGTAGTTTCCTTCGGCGAATTTTTTGAATGGAAAGTGTAAATGATTGGGGTCGTTCAATCTAAAAACAATGTTGTCTACCGCCGCTTTTCCGTTGCGAGTAGTTCATTCCGCAGTTCCGGCAGCGTCTTGCCTTTCCAGTGCTGGGTAAAATTCTCCACCGTCATCAGCGAGCGCGGATACATGTGGTCCACGTACATCGTTCCAGCCAGATGGTCAATCTCATGCTGCAGGATGCGCGCATACCAGCCGCTGGCTTCAATCACTCTGGCCTCGCCTTTTTCATCAACGCATTCCACACGCACGCGGCGCGCGCGCGGCGTAAGCGCCATCAGGTTATTCAGGCTCAGGCACCCTTCAAAGTATTCCACGCGCTCTTCGCCCAGCAGCGTGATCCTGGGATTGATAATCACGTGGAACGGCACGATCTCACGCTCGCGTTCCGCCAGTTGCTCGGGCGTCCAGTCCTTTATGTATTCCGCACGGTCCTCAATCACCGCCAGTTGAATGCCCTGCCCAATCTGCGGCGCTGCCAGCCCAACACCCGGAGCGGCGTACATGGTCTCTTTCATCTGCTGGATCAGTTCGCGGATCTCGCGGCTGCGAATCTCATTCGGCCTCAACGCCCGCGCAGGCCTGCGCAGCACCGGATCTCCGGCTTGGACAATGGTGAGTGGCATGGTCAAAGCGCATATTGTACATGGCTCTAAGTTCTATCCCGACCGAAAGCGAGGGAGCCCTACCTTCTTCCAATCATTCAAGGTTAGCGAGAAGCCAGCAAATGCATGCTGGTTATGCAAATTGACTGATTCGTGTTTGTTCGCAAAATTCGCGGCTTAAGAATTTTCTGGAGACTAGCGATCCGTATTTGCTTTGGAAGAAAAGCAGGAGAGAGCAAATCTCTCCTGCTTCAGGAGTGCTTGCTTATTTTGGGGCAGGAGCAGCAGGGTTTGGAGCTGCTGCGGGAGCAGGATTTGAAGCTGCTGAAGCAGCAGTTTCCGGAGCAGGCCCCAGAGAGGCAACTTGCGCATCTTCATCGACAAAAGCTTTCACCGGAGTTCCTTCTTTCACTTCCGCCTGTTTGCCATGCTTCATGAATCCCAGTACACCGAAAGCAAGGACCAACCCGACGGTCGCTCCCGTCTTATTGTCGCCATTCTTGGCTTGAGTACCGCGCAATTTTACTTTGGTATCGCCTGCCTTCACGTACTCCAGACGAAGGTTCAATTCTCCGCCCCTGCCGGCCATGCCGGCTTTTTTGGCGTTCGATACGGTAGCTAGTGCGCGGGAACCTTTCTTGGCCACCAGGGTTTTATCGACGATCAAATCCTGGTCGAGAAGCATCTCTACGCTGTCACCCACAGCAGCGGTCTTTGAGCTTAAAGTCTGGGCAAGCTTCAGGTTTACCTCTGTTCCTTCTTTAAGCGTTACTTTGGCAGGCTCGGCAGGCGTTGCCGGGGCCGTCTGGGCTGCCGGCGCCGGTGCTGAAGGCTCTGATGCTGCTGGTGTAGCTTGTTGCGCCGCCATTTCAGGCACGTAAACAGCCATTAGGCTAAACATACTGGCAATTGCAAAAATCTTCCTAAAAAGTTGCATGGGCTCTCCTACTCGTGAATTTTGGACCCAACCCCCATACATAGTGTTAAGGTTAGGGAAAACGTATCACAATATTGCGGATTTATTCGTAAAATCAACGTTATCAGCGGCAAAAGAGATTCCCTCTGATCGTGGAATGCGCACTCGCGGCTCACCTGCCATAAATGCCAAAATTGTCAAAAGCGCTGAAATTGATGGCCCCTTCAGTTGTTTTCAATTTGGATTCTTTGGCAATTTCAGCTTCTGGCAATTTCTTTGTTATCTCCGCGTTTCCGTGGTGAATAGTCCCGATCACGGTGCGATGCCGGCGATGACGCACGATCACGGCGATCTCCTACCACACCTTGCACACCTTCTCCGGGGGATTCACCATCGGCTGTCCGGCTTTGCAGGAAAACGCGCTGGCAAAGTCCGGCATGTTCACCACCACGCCATTAATGCGGTATTTTGACGGCGAATGCGGGTCAGTCAGCGCGCGCAGCCGCATCTCTTCCGGACGCGTATTCGAGCAGTCCCACTGCGCAAAGCCGATAAAGAACCGCTGGTCAGGCGTCAGCCCATCCACCGGCTTCAGGTCTTTATCTTTAGTGGCGTCTTTCCACGCTATGTAGCCAAGAATCTCTCCGCCCAGATCAGCCACGTCTTCGCCCAGCGTGAGCCGGCTATTGATGTGCAGGTCATCCACCACCACATATTGCGCGTACTGATCGGCGATGCACTTGGTGCGC
>JASLFF010000506.1 GCA_030150795.1 Terriglobales bacterium
GGCGCGAGCGAGCAAGTCCTGGGTCGCGCGTTGAAAGATTTTGGCCCGTCACGCGACAAGCTGGTGATTGCCACCAAGGTGTTTTTCCCTCTGGGCGACGATCCCAACCAGAAAGGCCTTTCACGCAAGCACATCATGCACGCCATTGACGACAGCCTGCGCCGCCTGGGCACGGATTATGTTGATCTTTACCAGATTCACCGCTTTGACTATGAGACGCCCATCGAAGAAACGCTCATCGCTTTGCATGATGTAGTGAAGTCGGGAAAGGCGCGGTATATCGGAGCCTCGTCAATGTTTGCCTGGCAGTTTGCGCAAATGCTCCATACCTCGGATCGCCTTGGGCTCACGCGCTTTGTGACCATGCAGAACCACTACAACCTTGTCTATCGCGAAGAAGAGCGTGAAATGATTCCTTTGTGCCAGGCAGAGGGCGTGGGACTTGTGCCCTGGAGTCCACTGGCGCGCGGTGTGCTGGCGGGGAATCGCAAGGCAGGCACTTTGCGGTCGCAGGAAGACGACTACACCAAAAAACTGTACACGCAGGAAGCTGATGACCGAGTAGTGGAAAGCGTGGCCGAAGTTGCGAAGGACCGCGGCGTGCCGCCGGCGCAGGTCGCGCTGGCGTGGCTCTTGCACAAACCGGAAGTCTCTGCGCCGATTGTGGGAGCATCCAAGCCCCACCATCTACAGGATGCAGTGGCAGCAGTAAACCTAAAGCTTACGAAAGAGGAGATCGCCAAGCTTGAATCGACCTATGTGCCTCACCCTGTTCTGGGGCACCACTAGAAACTTGCCTAAGACCGGGATTTGCGACCCAGCAGCCACCCTGTCAGCATTCCAATGGCGAAAGCTCCTGCTGCTACTGCTGCAACCGAGGCCAGCGGACGGCTTTTCACGTGATCACGGAGATCATCCAGCCGATCTTCAGTCGCATCCTTGGCCCGTCTCACAGTGCGATTCAGGTCATTGTAGGTTTCGTCCAGCCGGTCCTTAACCTTGGCGGAGAGGTCCCGTGCCCGGTCTGCGATTTCTGCTACGTTGTCTCTTAAGTCGCGCGTCAGATTTTCAGCCTTCATGAAACTTACCTCCAATGCTGCAATGATAATTATGACAGAATAAAGTTCAGGATGGCGCGCTCTCCCCACATGTCCTTAAGGACGCTCTGCATTGCCTGAGCAGCAGGAACCGAAATTGCCTGATAATCATTTGATGCCGATTTCAACAGATACGGTGGACTGGAACAGCTTTGGCCGCGCCAATGCAAGCCAGAAATGGCGCAGGCAATCTGCCGTGATGGGCAATGACATGACGCAGGCCATCGTTGAAGAAGCGCGCATCCAGCCGGGCACGCGTGTGCTTGATATTGCATGCGGTACCGGCGAACCCGCGATTTCCCTGGCTGCTGTTCTGGCCGGTAAAGGTGAAGTTGTTGGAGTCGATATTTCTCTGGCACCGCTCAAAATTGCCGAAGAACGCGCCAGCCAACGCGGACTATCAAATGTCACCTTTAAGAAAGCCGATGCTCATGCATTGCCGTTTCCGGACAACAGTTTTGACTGCATCACGTCACGCCTGGGCATTATGTTTTTTTCTGATCTGCCGCGTGCTCTAAGTGAAATGTGCCGTGTCCTGAAGCCTGAGGGACGGGCCATCCTGCTGGTGTGGGGGCCGTTCGATCAACCGTATTTTCACACGACGATTGGCATGGTGCTGCGCATGCTGCCAAACGCTGCAATGCCAGAATCAGGGAGAAAAATGTTTGCTCTGGCGGACGGAAATAAGCTGACGCAAGCTCTTTACCAGGCTGGTTTTTCTCAGGCGAAAGAAGAATTAGTAACCGTGCCTTGGACCTGGATGGGCACGCCGGAAGAAGTCTGGGAATATTTTCAGGATGTGGCGGTGCCGTTTGCTTCTTTGCTGCAATCGATTCCGGCGGAACGCCGCCTGGAAATCAACGCATCAGTGCTGAAAGCCATTGGCCAATACTACGATGGCACAAGCATAAAATTTACGGCGACAGTGAACGTCGCTGTCGCCGTGAAATAAATCTGTTCCTCTCAACTGGCTTACGTCAAATCTGAAACTTTCAGCTTGATCTCCGCGCTCTTCCAGTTGGATTGAAACTGCTTGTCGACAAACTGTGCGTCGTAGGCGCGGTTTTGCGCGCGCAACGCTTCAGCTAAACCAAACAGCGACCGTGGATTGCGCGGATTGCGGTCCAGATCTTCGCGGAACACCTTCTCCGCTTCAGCGGGATTTCCGTTCAGCAGCAGCACCGCGCCCAGCGATTCGCGCACTGGATAGAACCAGTCTGGCGGCTCGTCATACTTCAACGAATCCTGAACAGCGATGGCACGGCGGAGCATCGCAATTGCATTGTCTGAGTCCTTTTTTGCCAGCGCAATCTTTGCTCCGAGCACGTTGGTGGCTATGGTCAGGACGTCTTTTGCTTTGTTGTTCACCGGCATGGCAAAAACCTGGTCCGGCGGCGTCTTGTCAGCCGCTTCACTTACAATGTGATGCTCGGCCTCAGCTTCAGTGACTTTGCCCTTCGCTGCCAGGGCCATTCCGCGCGCGAAGTGCCAGAAAACCGTGGTGGTTTGCATGCTCGCAGCCGGCTGCGGCATCGCCAATATCTGGTCCCATTTCTGGAAGCGGACTTCCACTGCAAGCGGCACCGTCATGAATCCTTCCAGCGGCGGTATGTCTTTTACCATTGGACCAACGTGCGCTGCCAGCATCTCCGCGGCCTTGTGCGCTTCAACGTAATTGCCATTCATGCTGGAGCATGCCGCAATGAAATGCAGGTTGTGGCTGTAATACATTGCGCCATACAGGCCGGGGGATCCGCTGGCCTGCAGATATGCACGGTCGGCGGCCGCTGCTAGCTGGTTGGTCTTTACAGCCGCTTCAAAATCTCCGGTGCGGATATAAACGTGTCCGGGCATGTGCACCAGATGGCCCGCCGCGGGAGCCAACGCCGCCAGACGATTAGCTGCCGCCAACGCGTGCTCGGGATTCGGCGAAGCTTCAACCGCATGAATGTAGTAGTGAATAGCGCCCATGTGGTTGGGATCGCGCTTTAAGACCGATTCCAGCGCGGCAATAATGTCCTCAGTCCCACCTTCGGGCGTGCCATCCGGGTGCCAGAGTCCCCAAGGATGAAGGTCCATGCCGGCTTCAGCAAATAATGTCGCCGCGTCCAGATCGTCCGGAAATTGTTTCACCAGGTCGCCCATGGCGTTGCGATAATGTTCAGCAGCCAGGCGATGGTCAGCCCCCGGATCGGCGGGAAAGCGCAGGGCCATGGCCGCGATATACGCTTTCTCACTGGGCGAAGCATTCGCTGCCAACGACTCAGCCTTAGCAATGGCTTCATGCGCTTTCTTGTAGCGGTCAGGGTCGGCAGGATCGTTGTAGTTGGGGCCAACGGCCTCCGCCTGACCCCAGTACGCCATGGCCATTTTGGGGTCGAGTTCAGCCGCGCGCTCAAAAGACCCTGCAGCTTCTTGATGATTGAAGGCGTAGATCAGGCGCATTCCCTGATCAAAAAATTTCTGCGCTTCAGGATTACTGGTTGAAACAGGATGATGCAAATCTCCCAGCCCGGTCATTAACGTGGTTTTCTTGGCCGCGGTTTGACTGGGCATGGAGTGCTGCTGGGCGGCGATCGATCCGCAAAGCCCAAGCGCTATCAGGACGCGTATCACGACCTTCATAGAGGTCCTCCTCGGTTGATTTTCGGGCTTTTAATACCAGAGATTCTACACCCGTATGAGGACGATCAAATGAGCGGAGCGGTAGGTAAGCCGGCGCTACTGCTTTTTGCCGAAGATCTCACGCAGCAGAGCCGTTGTTTGCGCTGCGGGGTCCTTGCGAATCTTGCGCTCTTCTTCACCCATTACGTAGAAAAGCCCGTCCATAGTTTTGCCGACCACATATTTATCAATGCTGAAATCCTGGTTTTCCGCCACGCGCGCGGCCACAGGATTTTGCACGAGCTGATTGTATTGCTTGATTACGCCCACATTTTCCATGGCCCGGTGCACGATCGGGGAGAAGGCGGTGGTCAACTGATCTGTGCTCGTGGTCTTGAAGTATTCCGTTGCTGCTGTGTCGCCGCCGGAAAGGATTTGGCGTGCATCGGCAATTGTCATTTTACTTACCGCATCGATAAAGATTTGCCGGGCGGCAGGCGCTGCCTGTTCCGCGGCGCGATTCATGCCAATCTCAAGCGAATCCACCTGCTGGCCCATGCCCATCAGGCGCATGCCTTTGCCAACGTTGCGCAATTTGTCCGGCAGCAGGATCTTGATGGCCGCATTCTTCAGGAATCCGTCAACGCGTCCCGTAGAGGCTACTGCTTTCTGCGTGCTCACGGTCAGGGCTTCTTTCAATCCGGCTGCAATGCGATCGTCGGTGGGCCCGCTCTTTTTGCCCAGGGCTTCTTCAGCTTTTTTGCGGAGATCATCCAGCGGAGACTGCGCTAAAGTTACTGAGGAAAGCAGCCCTATTCCCAAAAGCCATACAACCACATATTTCTTTGTCATTTAGCCCCTAACGGTTGCAATATGACAGGCTAGCGTCCGCTAACAGTGCGAGCGCGGCGAAGTCTAAGCTGTATATTATGCGCTCCGGCCATTCATTTGTCCTATAACCTTGGTGCATCAGCTATTTAAAGATTCGACGTGGAGAGTGCCAATTATGATTAGCAACCTATTTCGCAGCTTCAGCATATGCGTTGCAGCCCTTGTAATATTTTCCTCTTCGGCCCTGGCCAAGCCTGCCGATGGAGCAGTTCATCCGGAAATGATCGTGTCAGCGAAATGGCTGAGCGAGCACCTTACAGATCCTAAAGTGATCATCCTGCATGTAGATGAGAAGCGCACTGAATACGATAAAGGCCATATTCCCGGCGCACGCTTTCTGGCTTTGGAAGACTTTATTGAAGGCCAGGATGCCGAACTACCCGCTACGGAAAAGCTCAAAGACACTTTTGAAAAATTGGGCGTGAACGATGATTCGCGCGTAGTGGTCTATACCACGGCGTGGTACCCAATGGCTGGTCGGGCCTATTACACGCTGGATTATCTGGGCCACGGTGATCACACGGCGCTGCTGGATGGCGGCATTGATGAATGGCGCAAGGAAAATCGGCAGCTCAGCCAGGACGCTCCGAAAATTACGCGCGGCAGTTTTACTCCACACGTTCATCCTGAAGTCCGCGCCATGATGGACGAAGTAAAGAAGCTCTCTGAGCAACCCACAAAGGCCGCCATTCTGGTGGATTCGCGGCCTGACAAACGCTATGCCGACGGACATATCGCTGGAGCAGTACACATTTACTGGCAGGAAACTCTGGCTGACGCCAAGAGCAATCCCGGTTTCCTTCCGCCTGACAAGTTAAAGGAACTCTTTGCCGCCAGAGGCATCACGCCGGGAGAGAAACTGGTCACGTACTGCGAGATCGGCCTGCAAGCCTCGCATGACTATTTCATTGCGAAATACCTTGGCTATGATGCCGCCATGTTTGACGGTTCCATTCATCAGTGGAGCCACATGAACAAGCTGCCGCTGGTGACGGGTACGTCATTGCGCTAGGAGCGAACGCCGATGTTTAGAAAACTCCTTCTCGTGGCATTGACATTCTTGCCGGGACTGCTGCCAGCTCAGGACGCAAATCCCAAATTGCGGCCTGAAATGCTGGTCACAACCGGATGGTTGGCGGAAAATCTGAGCGAACCGGATTTAATCGTGCTCTGCATCAATTCCACGCCTGAGTTTTATTCCAAAGGACACATTCCGGGCGCCCGCCAGATTAAGCTGGAGAATATTGCGGTAACACGAGATGGCATTCCCAATGAGCTACCGACAGTGGAAGCCTTGCAGCACGTTTTTGAAACGGCCGGCGTAAGCAACTCGTCGCGGGTGGTGCTGTATGGGGAACGATTCAATTTGTTGGCGGCGCGAGCCTACTTTACCCTGGATTATCTTGGGATCGCGGCACGCGTTGCGCTTTTGGATGGCGGCCTGGAGAAATGGACTGCCGAACGCCGCCCTCTTTCAACCGAAATACCACAATCGAAAACCGCAACACTTGTGCTTTCACCACGACCGGAAATTCTGGTGGATACAAAGGCCATGCGTGAGCTGTCACAAAAGAAACCGGGAAGCGTGGCTCTGGTGGACGCACGGCCAACGAAAGAGTTCACTGGAGAACAGCTCTCAGAAGATGTGGCAAAGGCCGGTCACATTCCTGGGGCAAAGGGCCTGTTTTGGATGGACATGCTGGTGAGCCGCCAAAACCCTGTGCTGAAGTCAGTACCAGAATTGCGCCGCATGTATTCCAAGGCAAATGCCAAGGCAGACCAGCCTCTTGTTACTTATTGCCGCACAGGGATGCAGTCTTCTTTCGATTACTTTGTAGCGAAATATCTTGGGTACGATCCCAGCATGTATGACGCTTCATTCTTCGAGTGGAGTATGAAAGGTTTGCCGGTAGAGAAGTAAACTAAAACCACAAAGGACACCAAGGAACACTGAGCTTGATCTTTTTTCTGTGCCCTCTGTGGTTTCCATTGTCTGCAGGCTAGAACATGTTCCACAGAAACTGGTTATAAACGTCGTGGTGATATTGCACTTCAGGCGCTTTCACAAACGTTCCCAGCAACCGAGGGCAACGATCTGCTGAAGCCTGCTTCAGGTCAGCGTAGCGCGTCTTCACGTCTTCACCACCCATTAGCTTGTTGGTCCAATCGGCGGAGCGGAAGTTTTCCATTGCCGTATAGATGTTATCGGGCAGGTAACGTTCGGCTTGGCGCAGGTTCTTGATCTTGGATGTTTCGCCCGCAATCCCGGTCTTGAAAACCGCCATCATCACCATGTAAGGATTGGCATCCGGTGCTACGGAGCGCACCTCAACGCGCATGCTCTTTTCGTTCCCAATCGGGATACGGACCATCGAGCCGCGATCCACGGCTGACGCCTTAATCTGGTTAGGCGCTTCAAAGTGCGGATCAAGTCGGCGATAGGCGTTTACGCTGGCATTGAGCATGAGGCAAATGTCGTTGCCATGCGTGAGAATGCGATCTACAAATGCCCAGCCCAGCTTGCTCAGTTTCTCTTCGCCCTTGGGGTCCCAGAAAAGATTTTTGCCATCTTTGCTGATGGAAACGTTCGTGTGCATGCCGTTGCCGTTCACTCCGACCACCGGCTTGGGCAGGAACGACGCAGTCAGTCCCATGCGGGTAGCAACCTGACGGCAGATGAGCTTGTAGAGCTGGATCTGGTCGGCAGCGGCCACAACTTCACCATAGCTGTAATTGATTTCAAACTGCGATGGCGCAACCTCAGGGTGGTCTTTCTCATTCTGGAAGCCCATGGCACGCTGCACTTCTGCCGTGGTGTCAATGAACGTGCGCAGCGGATCGCCGGGCAGAGAATGGTAATAGCCGCCGGTATTGACGTAATCGAACTTGTTGGTTTCATGGTAACGGCGCTCGGCGTCAGCGCCCTGAAAGAGGAAGCCTTCAATTTCATTGGCGGCATTGAGCGTGTAGCCCTCTTTCTGGTGCATTTCTGC
>JASLFF010000509.1 GCA_030150795.1 Terriglobales bacterium
GCGCCGAATGTGGTCAGGCTTGTGGAAACCAATTCCACTTACGCGTATGCACTGCGAAGGACGATGTTTGACGCATTTCTCTCCATCAATGATCGCTCTCAGGCGCCGGTGGACGAAACCGCAAAGATCTTACAGAAGCAATTTAAGTTTTACTGTTTTTGGCCGCATCTTGCCTGGGTTGCGCGGGATTTTTCCGACATACTGGGAGCCGAAGTCAACCATTGGTGGCTGCGCGACGGTTTGGTAACGGAAAGCGAAGTGATCAAGAGATTGGCGGCGCAGACCTGCGCTTTGCTGCTGCCACCATCCAGCCGCGGGCCATTGGAAACAGCAGTGATTGAGTTCGCCTCGCGAGGAATCTGCAGGCTTTTCCCTGAGGTCGTGGCTGTCTCCCAGCGAGGCGAGGCAAATAGTTTCGGCTCTGCGCGTTTGCCCCAGAATTGCAGACGGTGGGCAGTTTCAAAGGAAGCCCTGGCAGACCCAGTTGAACTGATGCGAGCAACAGTGGATTCATGCTCGTCGGGGTGCAATTATGTTTTCCTGTGCCAAGCGGATGTGTTTGTGCCACAGTGGGAGCTGAGAGCCAGCTTGCTTAAGAGCCTTCAACACGACATCGTAGGGCCCGGAGAAGAGCCGGTTCAGTTGACAATGGAAGAGACACAGAAGGCATTGAAGAGCAGCGGAGAAAAAGTGGACACGCGCCATCATCCTCGTTATCCATCTTGCGGCCCGCTGTCTGGATTTGTGATCGTGTCGCGAAGAGCTTTGCAAGATCCAATAATCAGGAGTAAGTGTGATGGGAACAGGCTACTTGGATTGCGAACATTTCGGTCTCCTGCGCGTGTTTTAAGGCTGTCTACAGGAGGGTAGAGCATGCGAATCTCGCCATGGAAAGGGAACGGCGGCGATGCAAGGTCTCGCGTCCTGTATGTAGATGATCAGAAACGGTTCTTCAGGAGGATGGACCGAAATTACCGCTACAAATATGAGCACGTACGAAACTCGCTGGAATCCGATTCTTTCACGACGGTCGACATCGGTAGTATCCCTTCCCGACTCGATCCAAGCCTGTATGCCATTCTGCTGGTTGGAGTATTCGCCGCGTTTCCGCTTCGCACCGATCCTCCGGAATGGGTTGTTCCGCCTGCGTGGTTTCACAGAATCAATACCTGCTGCGTAATGGTGGAAGACCTGTGGGCTCCCAGGCCGGGCCACGATCTTGCGGAGTTTCTGGACAATAAATATCAATATTTGATTTCTACCTATGATTGCGATGATCTAACGCATCTGTGTCAACGTTTGTCCTCACTTCGTAAGGCATACGTAATCCCGCATCACATTGATACCGAGCTATACAAAGACAGAGAGTTGCCGAAGATATACGACGTGCTTTTCTATGGAAATACGAACCCGGAAAGGTATCCATTTCGCAACCGCCTGCAACGCCTGCTGGCAAGTTCGGGCCTTAAGGTCCGAATCATAGACCATCCGGGCGCTCATGTATTCGATGAGGAGCGTTGCGCGGAAGGGCTGGCCCGAATTATTAACCAATCAGAAATTTCGATTGCTACTCCGACGGCTGGCGACTACCTAGTGGCCAAATACTTTGAAATCAGCGCCGCCGGATCAGTGATAGCGGGAAAGATGCCCACTCAGGGCCGGCACATCTGGAAAGAACATTATGTGCAGCTTGAGGAAGACATGAGCGATGTGGAGATTCTGGGCCGTCTCACTGCTGCTCTAAAGGACAGAGATTCATTGCAACGCAACAGGCAAGTCATGGGCCAGGTTATACGGCAAGAGTATTCACTGGATCGTTATGTCGAACGGCTGACAGCGGTCCTGAACGAGATCGATGCGAGCCATGCGGGCAGTAATGGAAACAGGTCCTTCATCATCGAGGAATAAACCTGTGGATTGCAGACCTCCTCTTAAGATCAATGTGTGTGTGAAAGGCAGCGATGACTGGCTCTTTGGAGACCTCCGCAGAGGTTTTCAGCGCACGCACGTTGATGGCGTTGAAGTAATGCCGACCGAGATCCCTGTGCAGAATGCCGATGGATGGATCTTCATTCGCACTGGCGAAGCTGCCAACTCTCCCGATTTGTCGCGGACCGTGGTTTGCGTTCATGATTTATATGATCACGGCGGCATGTACGCGCCTGGACAGCCGCGACGGCAGGCATTGCAGGCCCGGGGAGTGGTTCTCTGCCATCCACGGCAGCGGCAGATTCTTCAAGATGCCGGAATAGATTTAAGCAGGTCTTTAGTGCTAGAGCGTCCTCTGGGCGCGCTGCGTGAATTCACTGTGCGCAAGAGCTATGATGGCTTTCAATTTCGCGTCGGGTGGGTTGGCCGCGAACACGCGCGCAAGCGTACAACCTGGTTCGCTGAGGCGATGCAATATTTCGCCGCTGATAAAAGCTATGTGGTTGCCGTCTTGATTGGCAAGGAGCTTGCGCCATTATTCCGGCGTCTGCGCGGCGACGGCATAGCTTGTAAATATTTCGATCGCGCCCATGTTTCAACCCGCGACTATCCTGCGCTATATCAGCAATTAGATTGTGTGGTAATCACCAGCTCTACTGAAGCCGGACCACTTCCGCTGTTTGAGGCCCTGGCCACAGGAGTGCCGGTAGTTTCGACTAGAGTTGGCTGGGCCTCGCACCTGGCCAGTAAAGCGCCGGATTTTATACTTTTGGCCGATAGTCCTAAAGACATTGCTGCCCATCTTGAAATGATCCGGTGCAGGCGCGAAGAGATGTTCGCGGCCCGATTTCGAATTGCCGCCCTGGTTAAGGATTTTTATCTGGACGACTGGTTTCAGCAGGTGCTCCAGCTTGCCGTGGTCGTGGCCCGAAATGGAAGGAAAATAGTTGCAGAGTCCGAAGCCTTCCCGTATAAAAGCCGATTAGAAATGCTGTAGCAAGGAGGATTCAAAATGGGCAGAGTCAAGATTTCTGTTGCCGGTCGACAGTCAACAGGCGCTGTCATACTTCACCTGCATCGCGCCGTTGCTCATGATCTCCTCCTGGCTTTGACGCAGGCCCTTGAGCCCCATCCTGCCAACACTGGGAAGTTAAAGAAAAACTTGCAAAAGGGCCGATCCCTGAAGGGAGTGCGTCTGAAAGCAAAAGCTGTAAAGGGACAGAGCGCAACGGGGAAGAGATCAACGAAAAAGAGTCCGAAAGGAAAGGCTGGCAAAGGAAAGGGCCCAAAAGGGAAGAACGCAAAAAGCTCACGGTAGTCGCGCGGGCTGTGGGTCAATGGGGAAGTTGATAAAGAGATGCGTGCTCACGAAAGAACCTGGCGTGCTTCCTCACAGTTTCCTGATACTCTCGGGATTGTTTCCATGTGTATCCCTTGTCCACCAGCGCTGACAATGCCTGCGCTACCCAATCCTCGGTGAGACCGGCATTGAGTGACATTCTTACGACTTCTTCAAAATCGCGCATTTGCGCAAAGTAAGCGGACGTCAATAACCCTTTGGCCGCAGACGCGCGCGCTTTACCAAAGGAACTCAGCATCGCGCCTCGAAGCTGCTGCATACCTTTACTCGCTAAAGGTTTTGGAATGCGATAAATGTCTTGAAGGCAAGTAACCGCGCCAATATTGGTCCGATGGCGCAGCGCGTGACCGAAAATATGGGTTTCATCGTGAATGGTTGCAGCTATCACGCCTTCGGCATGATATTGAAGCTGCTGGGGCTTCGGGGATTCCAGACAATCGTGGTCCATGAAGATGATGTTTACCTTCCATGTGCCGTTTTGCCATACGGCTTTCAACCCAACATTCCGGGGCACAAAGGATTCACCAGTTGAGTGGGAGCCGAGGGCCAGCATTGTTCCCCAGACAAGGCCGATCTGCTCCATGCAAAACATGTAGTTGGCGTCCGCTGCCGCTCGATTTTCAGCGATACTGAAAGCAGTCTCCAAGTACTGTTTATGAGAGCGATAATGCGCGTTCGGCTGAACGTAGGTTCCGAGCACCTCCTCCAGAAGATCATCGGCAAATTGGCGAGCTTCGGTGGGCGTCCACTTGACCCTCAGTCCATCGCCGAAGTAGCGTCTGGCGCCATGCGGTGAAAGATAGTCGCTGAGCCGGTCTAAACGAAATGAACTGGTGCCAACCAGAACAGATTGGCGGGGCTGAGAGTGCCGCAGAAAAGCCACCGTCTGCGCTAAAGGGCCTTCAGGTTGGGGGCTGCCGAAGGAATCGAGACAGCGCTTTAAGGCCAAGCGCATCTCCTTGAAACCCGGGCCGAAGGTCTCCGCGTTGGTAAACCAGGTGAGCAGATCGGCAGTGCCAGTGTTGCAGGGAATTCGGCGAATGTTAGTGATGAATGACGTCCTGCCTAAAGGCGGTTCATGCTGGTGAATGTCACGAAACAGGGAGCAGAACCTGCTTTCATTTTCGAACTCCGATTTCAGCATCCATCCCGTCCCGGCGCCGTGCAAACGGTGAGAGATTGGAACCGCATAGCCATTTCTTTCAAAGAGCACTTGCAGAGGCCGCTCGCGTTTACCGGCCCTTTTTAATTCAATTTCCAAATCGCTCCCTGGTAGCTTGAGGACCAACACAGCGGTACCTAAAGGGTATTCCACCAGGGAATTGATCCGGGAGCTGGTTGAATCGTCAACCCAAAAGATCTGGTTCCTGCTCTGCAGTTCGCGCAGGATTTCACGTTCGCAGGTAGAGAGATGCCACCTGCCTGCAAATTTTTTTGTAACAGGAACGAACGGCGATGAAAGCACGCCTTCCGAAACTTTCACCTGCAAGAGGATCCTCTCAAAGATTTCTTTCGGGCTGAACACACAGGGGGCCAGGACCAGCTTGCATTCCTGAGTTGAACGATGAAGGAGATCCGCGAGTTCTGCATCAAGGTCTCTTCTGCGCCCTTCAATGCGCCTGCGGCGATTCATTTTTCGCAGCAATTGAGGAACGAATTCTGCCAGCGGCATTTTGGCTGGGCATCCAACAAGTTCGGCTGCAACCAGGTTATCCCCGGCTTTCTTAAGGCCGAGACTGACCAGCACCCTGTCAAACTTCGGCAAATTGCGCGGGCTGAGCGCCAAAAGCTGGCGCTCGGCGAACACCAGAGCCAAGCGACGGACTGACCAGCTCTCACCCGTTTCGCCACGCGCAGTCCGCAAAAGCAATTGAAAAAACCGGTGGTTATAGCGGGAGTGGACCAGGAACTTCCCTGCGAGGCGCAAGAGGGTACCGGGACTTTCAAAATCGCGCTGCATAGCCATCTTTATATCCGCAGGAATGGAGCTTACGCTTTGGAATTCCGCACATGCTTCTCAAGGTACTCCATCAGTCGTAGCTTCACGCTGATCCTGGTTTCCTCTGAATTCAAGTAAGCATGTTTATGGTAGTAGTAGTGGATAAAACGAAAGCCTTGCAGTTGTTGTTGCACAGAGAAGGTACTGGCGAAATCCCAGGCAGCATCCAAATCGGAAACTTTGGCGCGAAATGTCATCCACTGATAATCACATGCTCCCAGCGTGATTACCGGCTTACCATGGATCAGGCTTTCAAAGCCGACCCCGGAGTTAATCACAATGATGGCGTGTGCGGCAGAAATCAGACTGTGGACATTTTCGTTTAGCAGGAAAACGTAGGGGCTGGCAGCATCCGCCTTCCGTGCCTCCTGCTCAACCTCCGCAGGCTGGCCAGGATGCAGTTTGAACACCACATTGCGCCGGCGCAGGTCCGCCCATTGCGATAATGCCGAAATATATTCAATGACGGTGATAGGAGAATGGTTCCTGATCACGTCATCTCCAGGCATTTGAAGCGGCGCAAAGAGATAAGGCTTCAGATCGGGCGGGATAATCCTGACCGCGGGTTGGTCGTGTTTTGAGCGTCCGGTATTAAGAAAATCCGCGCGCATGGAGCGACAGAAACCCTCCGCATCGCTGGCTGAAACCGAGCTAAGATCCGGCGGCGTACGCCACTGGGAGTGATCCGCGCCCCATCCCTGATTGTCGACAGTAAACAATCCACGCATATACATTTCTTTATAAAATAGATTTCCGTAGGGCACGTCCCGCCGTGTTTTGTGGGCGTAGATGCGGAAGTCGGCTTCCGCAGGACGGGGCGGCAGCCTGGGATCGACGTCCATTTCTATGATCTCGTGTCCCAACTCTCCGAGACATTTCTTCATGAGGGCCTCGAAACAACGCCATCGCTCGACCGGTGGACAGGGGTGGAGTCTCCCTAAAAGGACCTTCATGGTCGTACTCCGGGAACTTCAGCCAATGCTGAACGACGAGTAGGCCCGGATCCGATCTCAGTAGCCCCGGTTTGCGCTTCCCGCCACCGTACCCGGCAAGACGGTGGAAGTGGTATCGGTACGCTGCTGGCGCGTGCATCGATCATCCATTGGGCCAGTTCTGCCTGGGCTTGAATTGCTTCCTGCAAAGTGAAGGAAGGCAATTCTTCAAGGATGCGATAGTGTCCGAAACGGTCCTCGCCACGAGCGAGAATCAAAGGATAGTGATCCAGTTGTTGGCGCACTCGAGGCGATACATAGCGGACCGCAAAACCGATGCGTGGCCGGTCAGAAGCATTTGGATTGGATCCATGTACCAC
Source organism: Terriglobales bacterium (assembly GCA_030150795.1). Next base: position 6,601 of record JASLFF010000509.1, read on the forward strand.
GGCTACGTGGTGCAGAGACATTTCACCCGACTGTAAAGTCACGTCGGTAGCCTCGCTTTCTTTCACCTGACAGGCAATCTCCAGGGAAACAAAATTCTCTGGAGTAATTGAGGTGCGGTGATGGGAGACAATACCGCTGCAATGTGAGCCGCGGACCACCCGCATGCACCCATTATCGGGCGAGCTGTCACTGAGGGCCAGCCATGCAGAGACGTAGTTCAATTCGCTCAGGCCGAAATAAAAACCGTCCTGATGCCAGGAAACCTGAGCGGGGTCATGCGGGCGCTTCCAAAATACTGTGCTGGAATGGACGAGAATATCAGGACCGAGAACATCTTCTACGGCGTCGAGCACACGCGGGTGAAGAACCAGGTCCTGCACCCAACGATGAAACAGCTGAAGATGACGCAGCCGCGCAATTTCGGCATGGCCTCCAAGAGCGGCCGTCAGTTCTTCCAGTGATGCGCGTGCCGATTCTACTTCCGCAGCCGACAGCGCCGGGATGGGAAACACCAAGCCATCCTGTTGATATTCGCGTATTTGCTCGTCCGAAAGATGTTTAGGCATGGGCCAGCGCCTTGCTCTCCTTGGCACGGACACGAGGAAGTACTTCATTCCCAAAATAGACCATCGAATCCAGCTTAGGCCAACCAGAAATAATGAATTGGGTTACGCCAAGATTCCCATATTCCAGCAGGGCCAATGCAACTTCATCATAAGAGCCAACCAGGGCGATGGCCGGAGCGCCGTGGCTGCGCACCGCTCCCGCCCACAAATATGGAGAAAGCCATTCCTTTTCGGCCGCATGATATATAGCAGCAATCGAGTGCGAATCAGTGCCGGAAATAAATCCACGTTCCGTGGACATGTTTTTTTTCTGCGCCAGGTTCTCTTCCACTAGCGCGTGAGATGCATCCAGCGCCTCCGCCCGCTTGGCCGCCGCGATGATCGACAACCGCAAGCCAAAATCGATTCCACGATTTAAAGCCGAAACCATGCTCTGCGCGATATTGGAGGGGGAATCGGCAAGCCGCATCCAACAATCCCCGTGTTGAACGGCAAGAGAACGCGCAGCTTCAGAGCCTCCGGCTACCAGAACCTCAGGGTGATCCCTGTGAGGTGAAATAAAGGGCGTGTTCAGCCAGCCACCCTCAATGCGGAAGTACCGGCCCGTGAAATTGACTTCTTTCCGTCGCCAGAAGCTGCGGCAGATGTGGAGAAATTCTTCTGTCCGATCATATCGTGCCTCATGGTCCAGGAAATCACCATAGCCACGCTGTTCTTCGGGAGAGTGGCCGGCAACCACATTCAAGCTAATGCGGTCTCCATAAAGACTCGAGAAGGTATTGACTTGTTGAACAAGCAAGGTCGGGGAGATCAGCCCCGAGCGTACCGCAACGATGAACCTGATATTGCAGGTTTTGGAGGCCAGAGCAGCAGCAAGGAGTATGGGATCGGGAGTGCGAAAACCCAGATCGATCAGCACTGAATCGATACCTCCGGTTTCGGCTTTACGGCAGAATTCCGCTTGCGTCTGCAAGTCCGGCAGAGCGGTATTGATCTGTTGCTCCTGAACAGAACGGGTCATTATGCCTTTTTCACCGCCTTGCACGAGTCTCCAGTGAAATCTCAGCAAGGTTGTTTCTCCTTTAAGACACGCTTCTCGCTTAGGATAGGCAGCACTCCTCGTCCAAAATATTCCATTTCTTTAATGTCGGGCCAGCCTGTAAATAAGAACTGCGTGATACCCATGTTCTGATAGTGAAGGATGGCGGCTGCGACCTCCTGGAACGAGCCGACCAGCGCGATGGCAGGCGATCCGAGATAAGGTACTGCGCCCGTCCAAAGCCATGGCGCAAGCCACCCGGAGTGTCCTTCTGCAATAGCGTATACGCGACGGAAACCTACTGAATCGGAGCGGGCTGCAAACTGCCAATGGGCCGTTTTGGCATCGGAGTTAAAATGCGCCAGCAGGGCCTGGCATGCCGCCACGGCCTCTGCATGAGTGAGTCGCGTGATAAGAGAAACCAATAATCCAATCTGCTTATTTACGGATTTGAGCAAGTCGCAGTGAGGCCGAAGATTTTCGTCACGATCAGGAAAGCGCCACAGGCAGTCTCCATGGTCCAGGGCCAGCGCCGCTGCTTGATCGGAGTTCCCTCCGACAAAGATTTCGGGGATAGATCGATCGTTTGAGACAAACGGCGTCCGCAACAGGGCTTTTTCCACACGGAAGTGCTTGCCACAAAAATCGATACCCGCTCCCCCCGGACCAGCGGCCCAGAGCGCCCGGCACAATGACAGAAACTCGTTTGTACGCTCATAGCGCTCGTCATGGGGAAGGAAATCGCCGTAGTAGCACAGCTCGTGAGGAGTGTGCCCACAGACCATGTTCACACAAATGCGTCCCGGTAGCAGAGCCGATGCCGTGTTGATTTGCTGCACCCAATATGTGGGTGAAATGAGCCCTGAGCGGCAGGCGATCATGAACTTCATCTTTTCCGTGCGCAGTCCCAATTCAATGGAGAGCAGGGTTGGATCAGGGCGCG
>JASLFF010000556.1 GCA_030150795.1 Terriglobales bacterium
TTGTGAATTTACACAAAGGAAGAACTGTTAAACCTGACATGTCAGTCCAAGGTGCGTACTTCTGGCTCCTGCCGGCCACCCTGCTGTTTAACCGATAAGTTCGAGAAAAATTTAATTTTGCAAGCCAAAACGTCGAGTGCCTGTTACTATTACAAAAAAATGAACGCCACTCAATTATCCAGAACCCCCGCGCACAAAAAACTTAACTGGGCCCTGATGTCCGGCCGAGACAAAGAGCGGAGCCATCGCCGCAAGCCTAACCAGCACACCAAAATGTTCCTGCCCGGACAGCCGGTGCTGGAGAGTGGAATCTATGAAGTCATCCACGATAAAGGCCATCGCCAGGCGCATGAAGCCGTAATGTATCGCGACGACCTGTTTCCTGTGTGCGATCAGTGCGACATGAAGGTACGGTTCAAGCTGATTCGTTCGGCGCCATACATCTTTGACGATGAAGATTTCGCCAAGGAATAATTTCTTACTGCCTTAATGGCAGCTGGGCCAGAATCGTCCGCTGCTTGGCGATCAACGCCTCGATCCCCGTGGCGGCATAGTCCATCATTTTCTTGAGCTGGACTTCGTCAAAAGGATGCTGCTCGGCTGTGGCCTGTACTTCTACGATTTTGCGTGCTCCTGTCATTACAAAGTTGAGGTCCACTTCCGCCTGGGAGTCCTCCTCATAGCACAAGTCCAGCAGGATTGTGCCTTCCACAATTCCAACACTGGTTGCGGCAACAAAGTCGCGGATTGGCGCAGCGGAAAGCGTTCCGGCTTCAACAAGTTTTTGCATGGCCAAGCCAAGAGCTACGAATGCGCCGGTAATTGACGCCGTGCGCGTGCCGCCGTCGGCCTGGATCACGTCGCAATCGAGCGTAATGGTGCGCTCGCCCAGTTGCTTCAAATCGACCACAGCGCGCATGGCGCGCCCAATCAAGCGTTGGATCTCATGCGTACGGCCACTCTGGCGTCCCCGGCTCGCTTCCCGCGCAGTGCGCGTCAGGGTGGAGCGCGGCAGCATGCTGTATTCGGCGGTGATCCAGCCTTTGCCTGAGCCTTTCATGAAGCCGGGCACGCTTTCGTCGATGGATGCCGTGCAGATCACGCGCGTATTGCCCACTTCAATCAACGCAGAGCCTTCTGCCGTGGAGATAAATTCAGGAACAATGTTTACCGGACGCAACTGCTCCGGTGCGCGATTATCTATGCGAAAAAACATGTCTTTATTATTTTTCAATGTCTACCAGCTCAATCTTCTCAATGGGACAGCCTAGAAACTTACTCCCAAGCCGTCGAAATTTTTCTACCGAATCAGTTGCGTAACAGCGTAAATCGCCCAGCGCACTTTGTCCCCGGCCTGCACCCAGCAGCTCTACCACTTTGGCAGCGGTGGACTCCGCGGAATCCACAATCTCTACGGATTGGGGGACGACGCGCCGCAACAGAGGTCGAATTAACGGGTAGTGCGTGCAGCCCAGCACCAGAACGTCAGCGTCGCGCGCGCCATCCTGAAAGACCTGGTCCATATATATATGAGCCACTTCTTCCGTCACGCGGTGCTCTACCCAGCCCTCTTCAACCAGAGGAACAAAAAGAGGGCACGCCTTTTCCGTGGCTTGCATCCCGCGTTGCTCCAGGGCGCGTTGATAGGCGTGGCTTGCGACGGTGGCCTCTGTAGCTGCCACAACCACTTTTCTTGTTTTTGAAATTGTGGCGGCCCGCTCAGCGCCGGGCTCTATCACTCCCACCACGGGAACTTTCACGGCGCTTCGAATGTCTTCAAACGCCAGCGCGGTCGCCGTATTGCACGCAACTACCAGCATTTCAATGCCATGTTCTTCAAGAAAATGCGCTGCGGAAATCGCGTACTTGGCCACCGTCCGCACGGATTTGGCTCCGTAAGGAAGATGGGCCGTATCGCCGAAATAAAGATAGTCTGCCGCTGGTAGTGCTTTCCGCAGTTCCCGAAGGACAGTCAGGCCTCCAAACCCGGAATCAAAAACTCCGATTACTGGCGGCATCTTACTCGAACTCCTTGGCCAGTTCATGTACGGCAGAGGTCTGGTAGAAAGACATGAGATCTGCGTGCCCAGCCAGGGTTTCGCGTTCTTTGCCTTCAACGAGAAACTTGACCCTGGCAATGCCGGGAACGTTGGCAGTGAGCGTTTCAATGAGTGAAGCAAGCGTCAACTCTTCCAGCAGGATTCCTGAAGGATGTCCATCGGCAAACTGTGCTGTGGTGTCCACCACCATCGTATCGTCGCTGATGAAATATACATCTTTTATGTCTGCGCCTTTGGCCAGCGGATGTGGAGAGGGCATTTGCAGATACTGCGCCAGCACGGAGCGGAGCGTTTCCCGGGCGCGTAGATTGCGGTCTGCCGGCAGAAAAACATCCGCCGGACGCCAGCGCAGAGCTTGGTCTTCATCGTATGCCAGCAGCAATTGAATATGTTCCTGCTTTCCGTCCACCATTGGCGCGGCTGGAGCAGCTTCAGCCGCCTGCAGCGTCAGTGCTTCTTCTTTGTGAGTCATACGGATGATGACTATTCCGCTGACCAGTATCGCCAGCAACACCAGCGCAATCGTAATCTGAAAGTGCCGGGGGATCACTGACGCACTCCCAACTGACTCCGGACCTGCACAATTCCCAACGCGATGGCGGTGGCAACGTCATTTTGCCGCTTCTGGCTTTCACGTGGCTGCAGATTATCTTCATCCGGCGCAAGTTCCACAGCGATTGCCGGTGTTGCAATGTTATTCAACGGACGCAACGGCACACCCAGATTGGCGACCGTCAGGCCCTTTTTTTTTAGCTCTTCAGAAACCGCGCGAGCCAAATTCTGGCTTCGCGGCAGAGCGCCCAATTGCGCGCTTTCCCAAGGCAAAAATCTTCCGGCTGGCGGTTGCTGCGCGTCGGTTAGGGCCGGGGTGTAGACCCTCACGCCTTTTCCCGGACGTCCCGCATGAAGCGCCACGTAGACGCCTGCTCGCTGTTCATTGGTGATTTCAGCGCGCCGATCCAAGCCCAGGTCGATGTCAGATTCGCGCAGCAAACGTGCCGCAATCCCGCGTTCTTCCAGCTCTTTGCGAAGCTCGCGCGCCAGGCGAAGCGTAATGTCTTTCTCCACCAGCTTTGAGCCGAAGATAGCGCCCTTGTCAACACCGCCGTGGCTGGGGTCAATCATCACAAAGAATTCAGGCGCACGCTTTTGGCCTTCCGTGGGAGGCGTGCTCGGTCCAGTTTGGAGCGGCGGCGTCGAAGCTTCAGGAGCTTGTGCTTGCAGCGTAATCGTCTTGCCATCTTCACTGCGGGCGCAACACAAGGCGACCACCGCCAGAACTACCAACCCGAGTCCTGATTTATTCCAGCGCATAAATTGCCAGACCGCTCAGCAGCTTTGGATAAAAGTCAGTGGATTTTTGCGGCAACACTTCGCCGCCAAAAGCGATATCGCGGACTTGTTCGATCTTGGCCGGATTCATCAGGAATGCGACGTTTGCGCCCTGGCGGACCCAGGAGATTGCTTCAAAGGCATCGCGCTCGTAGCGAACATTTTCCTGGTTGCGGATGGCTTCTTCAGAAATTCCCAGAACGCGCTCCAGCATCACGCGATGCAATTGCACTACATCGAGTTTCCGCTGCAACGGCGGGAGGTCACGCAGCGCATGCTGAATGGCATCCTGTTTGGCCCGCATTAAATATGGTCCTTGCCTCGTTACCGCGACAAATGCCGTTCCGTTTTCCCCGGCCTGACCCAGTAGCGTGGTGGCGCTGCGGCTTTCTGTCCGCAGATCGATTCGGTCGATATCAAAAAACTCTCCTGCCGCTTCCAGCATGCGTTCACGGTCGAAGTTCATAAGGCCATGGACAATGCGATGCGTGGGAAGAATTACCAGCCCGCGGCTCTCCATAGGGATGAGCGTCATCATTACGAATTCATGCGGCGCATCGGGATTGGAACCGCCGCTCTCGGCGCGGCGTTTGTCGCGATACGCCAGCGCTGTTTCATATCGGTGATGCCCATCGGCAATCAGCAGCTTCTTGTCCCGCATTTTTTCTTGCACGACATGAAGGAGCGCCGGATCATGAATGCGCCATACTCGATGCAATGTCTCGTATTCATCCAGCAGCGAGATATCAGGGTCTTCGTCCATTTTAGATTTGAGCAGGCCTTCGATCTCATAGGAAGGATCGCTGTAAAGCATAAAGATCTGGCCAAAGTGGGCCCGAGTGGCCTGCAACAGGTTCAGGCGGTCTGCCCGTGGCTTAGAAAGCGTTTGCTCATGGCGGTACACCACGCCCTCGGCATAGTCATGGAGACGACCCAGAGCAATTAGGCCACGGCGTTCCTGCAGGTCGCGCGTTCCTGGGACGGTAAACGTCTGAGAATAGGCGTAAATACCGGGGTCCGGGTCCTGCTTCAGAATGCCGCTGGAACGCCAGTCATGCAGATACTCCGCTGCCCGTGTATATACATTGAAGGTATCGGTATCGGTCTCCCCGGTCTTTCCCAGAATGATCCTGACGAGATTGTGTGTGCTCTTCTCATAGTACTTTGACTGCATTTCCGGCGTAATCTTGTCATAGGGTTGGGTGAGCACGTCCTCCAGCTTTACCTGGTCAGGATCGTAGCGAAGCGCTTTGAATGGAATAATTTCAGCCATTTTCAGTTGGTCTATTGCATTCTACCAAGCTGCGCAGATAACCTGATTCCAGCTCTCAAACATCTAAAATTGGAAGCAGCGCGGAGATTTAAGAGGCAATGGTGCGATGTCCAAGTTCCTATGTCCCGTCTGGTGTCGCTGTGTTAAAATCGGCATAAAACGAGGTTCCCACATGGCCCGCTTCGAACGCTGCGGGTATGGTGCAAACCGTTCCCCCGGTCACTCATTCAAGGCGTCTGCAACGCCGTTGATTCGTTGCGCGTTAGCATTAGCGTGTTTTCTTGCTTTCTCAATTGCCACCAGCGCTCAGGACGTGAACGTCCATATTGAACCCAAGCCTGCTGCGCCTCCTAAGACTGTTGATACCAAAGAAGATGTCGGCAATGCCGATCCTGCCCTTAAGAACCATGCCAAGCCCGGAATGGCTGTCGACGTAAATCTGGTCCTGGTCAATGTAACCGTGACCGACGACTGGAACCGCATTGTGACCGGCCTGGACAAAGAGAATTTCTCCGTGCTGGAAGGCAGTGAAGTCCAGGTAGTACGGCACTTTTCCAGTGAAGATGCTCCCATTTCCCTGGGCGTGATCTTTGATATGAGCGGCAGCATGAATGACAAAATCATGAAAGCCCGCGAAGCGGTCATCGAATTCTTTAAGACCGCGAACCCGCAGGACGAGTTTTTCATGATTACGTTCAATGATCGGCCGGAGCTGCGCGCGGACTTCACGAAATCGGTTGAAGATATTCAGGGCAAGCTGGTCTATACCGTGCCTCAGGGCAGCACTGCCATGCTCGACGCCATTTACATGGGCGTGAGCAAGATGAAAGATGCGCGGAACAGCAAGAAGGCCCTTCTGATCATTTCCGATGGTGGCGATAATCACAGCCGTTACACTGAAAACGAGATTAAAGCCATGGTTAAGGAGGCCGATGTGCAGATTTATTCCATCGGTATCTTCAGCGTGGCGCCTTCGCAGCCGGAAGAGGTTGCCGGCCCTGCCTTGCTCAACGAAATTTCCAGTGTTACCGGCGGACGCTTGTTCACCATCAACAATCCTAACGAACTGGCGGATGTGGCTACAAAAATTGGAATAGAGCTGCGCAACCAATATGTACTCGGATACCGTCCAAACAACAAGGTTAAGGATGGTCACTGGCGCAAGATCAAAGTGAAGCTTAACCCACCTAAGGGGTTGCCGCATCTAAATGTCTATGCCAGAACGGGATACTATGCGCCTTCGCAATAAATTAGTAATCGGAACAACAGTCTTTATGCTGCTGGGCGCCACCTCTTTTTGGGGCACGCAGGGGCCGACTACCACTCCGCAGCAAAACCAGCAGCGGGTTCAGGCCACACCCATACCGCCTGACATCGATCCTTCAGACCCGGCATTGCCATCATGGGCCAAGCCGGCCACGCCTCCGGCTGGAGCGGCCAATGCTGCATCCAAACCTACACCATCGCCCAATGTACCGGCCGGACAGCAAACGGGCCAGATTCCCGGAAGCGAAGTGGGCGCGGTAACCAAGAGCGGTGATAGATACACTTTTCGCTCGCAGGTGAATGAAGTTACGCTTTCCGCTACAGTTTTAGATTCGAGACGGCACCTGGTAACGAATCTCACGCCCACCAACTTTGCAATTTATGAAGACAATCAGCCGCAGAAGATAACGTCATTCAAACGCGAAGATATCCCTGTCTCCATCGGTATCGTCGTCGATAATTCCGGCTCGATGCGGACCAAGCGTGCCGCGGTAACGAAGGCTGTTCTTAACCTTATCCAGGCAAGCAACCCGCAGGACGAAGTTTTTGTCGTGAATTTCAATGACGACCCTTATTTGGACCAGGACTTTACCAACAAATTAGGTCCTCTCCACGAGGCGCTGGATCGCGTTGATTCCCGCGGCGGCACCGCACTCTATGACGCGGTGATAGCCTCCGCCGATCATCTGGCTAAGGGCGCGAAAAAGGAAAAGAAAGTACTCCTTGTCGTAACGGACGGCGTGGACAATGAGAGCAGGGAATCGCTCGAATCCGCGATCAGGAAAGTCCAGGACGATAACGGGCCGACAATTTATACCATCGGCATTCTGGGCGACGAGCCGGGAATAAAAAGAGCCAAGCGCGCTTTGCAGAGTCTTTCTGACCAGACCGGCGGCGTGGCTTTCTTCCCCAAAGATTTGATGGAAGTGGATGAAATCAGCCAGGAAGTGGCACGCGACATCCGGAACCAATACAGC
>JASLFF010000607.1 GCA_030150795.1 Terriglobales bacterium
CCCCCATTTGCTCTCGGTAGTCCCCGGGTCCGCTGTGGCATCAGACACCAGAATTTCCTTGTTCTTCCATGCTTCCTCAGGATCTTCGGGGTTACCCAAGCCATCGATCACGGCGGAGAAAACCTTGTAATCGTCGTCAGAAAGAACACACTCCGGCGCCGGCGGCTTTGACTGAATCGCAAAGGAGGTGGTTACGAGCGCCAATAACAGAGCTATGGCGCCAAGTTTTTTGTGCATGAAAGAAGTACGCGGATCGAGAGCGTTCTTGCAAGTAAACCTCATGCGCGGGCTGTGGCTCACCCCCGAGATCATTGTATACTGGAGGCACAAGAAGGGGCTGGTGAATAGGTTGGGGTCAGGAGAGCAATTGGCAAATAGCATTTAGCCAAAGCAATAATATGCGTCTCCCCAACCATGAAAGGCCGGGCTTCCCCATCTCTTATACCTCACCTCCAGCCCCGCGGCAGAACAACTAAAACTTTTCTTAAAAATGATTGGCTGGAGCCATGCGAACGTCAGCTTCAGAGAGAAAAATAGAATTGATCAGGGACTTAAGTCTCGAACTAAGCAAATTTAGCTTCCATCCAGCAGCATTGCAGGAGATATCGTGGTGTAAACCACACATCGCTTCCACAGTGATGTAGTAAGCCAGCTCTCTCCCGAAAGGAAGTCCCGCATGAGTAGCATTCGCATTTTTCCATCACTGCGCGCATTTCTGACGATGCTGTTGTTCAGCGGCAGCATTCTGTCAGCACAAACTATCTCACTTGCAGCCAAGCCAACTATTACCTTCTCCGAAATTGCCAGCGAGATGAGCACGGTTTCGTCCATGGTTGTAGCTGATTTCAACCACGATGGCAAGATTGACGTGGCCGCGGTGGAGGGCGGCGATCCGGACTTCCCACCGCCCAGCGGCATAGTAGTTATCAGGCTGGGCCTGCCGAACGAGCAGGGCGACTCTGCTTATCAGGTCGGCTTCCAGCCGGATGAAATACTGACCGCAGATTTCAATCACGACGGCCATCTTGATCTGGCTGTGGCCAATGGCGGCGGCAACACCGTCAGCATCCTTCTCGGCAACGGAGACGGCACTTTTCGTCCTGCGAATGACGTGGTGTTGGCAGGACATCCCAAGGCGATGGCCGTGGCGGATTTCACCCGTGACGGCTTTGCCGACCTGGCGGTGATGGACTGCATTTCCAATGCGAGCTGTAGCCTGAAGGTCTTTCGCGGCAACGCCGGCGGCAACCTGACTCTCTGGCAGAAGATCGGTTTGCCGGGCGCGGCCAACATGGCGAAGGGATTGATGGTGAGCGTCGATTTCAACCGGGATGGCCGTCCTGACCTGGCGTTGGTGGCGGGCAACACAGAAGCGATGGTATTTACCGACAGCGCCACGGGACATCTGCAACTGCACTCGCAGTTCAAGCTGCCGAACGGCAGCGTGGCAGGCAGCATGGTCTGGGGATCGTTCAACCATGACAGCCTGCCGGACCTCGCTTTCCGTGTGGTAGATGTCTGTGGAGCCTCGTGCGGCTTCGCCAACTCTATCTATGTCTTTCTCAATACCGGAAGCGGAGCATTCGTGTTGCGCGACCGGGTCGGTGTCCATCGCGGCGCGGGGGCAAGCCTTCTAGCGGCCACCGATGTTGATGGCGACAATGTGCAGGACCTGGTGACGGTCAGCCAGGACCGTAACAATTCTGAACTCCAGTATTCGCTGGGCAATGGCGATGGAAAGTTCAACCCTCCGGTAAACATCTTCCGGCTGCCGTTTGATCCTTTTAATCCCGAAGATGTATCACAAGTATCTCCCGGCGCCGTCCTGGGGCGGGACATGAACCTGGATTCACGCCATGACCTAGCCGTTGGGGTGGTGGAGTTGTTCGGCGACGAGCATGGCGGGTGGCAGATTCTGGGCAACAATAATGCGCAGACAAATTGTGCGCCACCGAATTCGTCCCGGCTGGCGGCGAATATTTGCTCTCCCGCTAACAATGCGACGGTGCCCAGCACGTTGACGGTGAAAGGCTCCGGAAACTCTCCCGCAGGAGTGAAACGAATGGAGCTCTGGGTGGATGGCCAAAAACGCTTTGAAGAGTGGAACGACCAACTGAAGGCGACAATCTCACTCACGCCGGGCCACCACCGGATCGTGGTCCAGGCAGTTGACCAGGATGATTCATTCTCACCCAAGGCGATTGAGGTGACGGCGCCGTAAGCGGTGGGTACCCATTTCGCTCTCGCCCTTAGTCGCATTCGCTCCCGCTGGCGAGAGCGAAATGGGTACCAAAGAAAGAGGCTGTAGCGGTTCTCTTTCGTTTTTCAAACTGACCCACTACCCAAAAGCGGTTGCGTGGGAACAAAAGAAGGCAGTTGGCGGGAAAGAACAACCTCTCTTTTGATAGAGTGCGCGACTCGGGCTGGCGCACTATCCTCGCTTCTTGTGTCGCTTCTCGGCGCGCTTGGGTTTGTCTTCCATTATGGCGAACTGGACCTTCCTCTGCATGTGGTCAATGCGATCAACGATTACGCGAACTTTGTCGCCGATGGAGTAGGTTTTCTTTGACCGGGCGCCTATGATCTGGCGCGTATTTTCGTGGTAGGCGTAGTTGTCGTCGGTGAGGGAGTTGAGCGGCATCAGGCCTTCAATGAACAGCTCCGTCAGTTCAACGAAGAAACCGAACTTGGTGACACTGACGATCAGGCCGTCAAAATCTTCTCCGACGCGCTGCTCCATAAACTTGAGCTTCTTCCATTCCAGCAGTTCGCGCTCGGCCTCAGCGGCGGCGCGTTCAGCCTGGCTGGAGCTTTCAGCAATCTCATGCAGTTCAGGCTCAGAGATGGGGCCGCCGAGAGGCGTGGAGGACAGGCGACGCCGGGCGGAGGAGCCTTTTTCTGCGCGCTTACTCCACGGGGAATGAGCTTCATGGGATTGCTGGGCGCGGAAGCGGAGCGGGACGCCGCTTTCTGAAGGTGAGTGAGTTGCTGAGATCGGGACATCGGAGGATCGGGTAATCGAGACATCGGAGCCCCTGCCCACTTTGTCTTTACCCGTATGTTTATCGTGCTTCCGATCTTCGTCATCCCACCCTTTCCCAGCCCCAGCACGCGAAAACCGCGCGTACTGGGGGCCCTGCAAAGGACGCGGAAAGGATGGGGCACCCGGTTTGTCGTGCGCAGGCGAGGGCGCC
>JASLFF010000636.1 GCA_030150795.1 Terriglobales bacterium
GCGCCATTGGGTTTGCGCCGGCAGCCACGGTCTTTACGCCGTCACGATAGATGGCCTGGGCCAGAACGGTTGCGGTGGTGGTGCCGTCTCCGGCCACGTCGCTGGTTTTGCTGGCCACTTCACGCACCATCTGTGCGCCCATGTTCTCCAGGTGGTCGCCCAGCTCAATTTCTTTGGCCACGGTCACGCCGTCTTTGGTGATAACGGGAGAACCGAACTTTTTGTTGATGACCACATTGCGGCCGCGGGGACCGAGCGTCACCTTCACTGCGTCGGCCAGTACATTCACTCCGCGCAGGATCGCCTGGCGGGATTCTTCACCGTGCACAATAATTTTTGGCATTGTTGCAATCTCCTATCAAGACTTATGCGGAATTTCCGCTGAAATGTTTTGGACTAATAATTTCAAGAGCTTGTGGTTGCCTTAACGCGTGAGCCCTTGAATCAACAGGCTAAGAGCCAAAGGCTGATGGCTGCTTGTTACCTTCTCGCCGCGCCGGCTTTTTCGGGCTTTTCTGTGCTCTTGGTCGCGCCGCCTGTAATGATTCCAAGAATCTCGTCTTCCTTCATGATCAGCAGCTCTTCGCCGTCAATCTTGATTTCTGATCCGGAATACTTGCCGAACAGAACGCGGTCGCCTTCTTTTACGGCTAGGGGAACGGTCTGGCCTTTTTCAAACTTGCCGGTTCCGGCAGCGATGACGATGCCTTCCTGCGGTTTCTCTTTTGCGGTGTCGGGGATGATGATGCCACCACGGACGGTCTCTGTTTCCTGTATCCGTCGGATGACAACGCGGTCATGTAGCGGGGTCAACTTCTGTGCCATGCGAAATTCTCCTCTCAAATGTCTGCTCGAAAAATTGGGATTTAGTAAGGCTGTTTCGGAAGCGAGTGGCTTGCTAGCACTCATTCCTATCGAGTGCTAATTATGGGGTAAAAGCCGTAGGTTTGTCAATGGCAAAAGTTGAGTGTGAAGCGCTCAAGTGGCGACAACTGTCATCAAGATGAGAAGTAGCTGTTTCACTAAGTTTATGAAATCATTAAAGATAATAAGCTATTACAGTCGAAAGAAAATAGGCCCGACCAGCGGGCCCATTTAGGTTAGTTGAATTCTGCGTGAACAACTATTAGCTGCCGCAAGCCGGCGGGAGTTTCTGGCAGTCTCCGCTGATGGGCCTGCAGAGTATAGGATCCCAGACACAAGCGCCGGTGGAGAATCCGCCGGAGATCTGCTGGAGTTCCTCATTGCTCAGAAGGCGAGCGCCAACCCGGCTAAGCACACGGTTTGTTTCCATAAATAATGCTCCTTCCTGATTTACTAGAAGGTCATTATAAGTGGGGATAAGCCGGGCGAGGAAAGGCGGATAGACGAAAATCCAGCAACGAATTCCATTATGAAACCAGCCGTTTAAGCACGCCCGTGAAACTTGCTGTAACCTGTTGCAGCCCACGCCTCTTGCTTGAAGTTTTCCGTTATGCCCTCGCCGGATCACCCTTTTCCGTATTCACGCCCAGGTCGCTAAACGCTTTCTGCGCCTTTTTAGGATCAAATTTACCGTCTCGGGCCAGCCGTGAAAGCGCTGCCGTGGCGATTGATTCCGCGTTGTTTTCAAAGTGACGCCGCAAGTACTCGCGGTTATCACTGCGTCCAAAGCCATCCGTCCCGAGCGTGACGAGCCGCGTACCAAGCCAGGGAGCAAGCTGGTCCGGGACCACCTTCATGTAGTCGGAGGCAGCGACGATTGGCCCGTCGGCCTTTTCCAGGACTGACAGGATAAAAGGCTGTTTCGGTTTCTCCGCTGGATGGAGCCGGTTCCAGCGGTCACAGGCCAGCGCTTCTCGACGCAGCTCGTTATAGCTGGTTACACTCCAAACGTCGGCCTGCACGCCATATTTTTCCGCCAGAATGGATTGCGCCTTCAAAGCTTCGTTCAAGATCGGGCCGCTGCCAAACAGCTGGACAGTAGCTTTCTTGCCTTCAGCAGCTTTGAATTTGTAAATGCCCTTGATGATGCCTTCTTCACAGCCGGCAGGCATTTCAGGCATTACGTAATCTTCGTTGTAAAGCATGATGTAGTAGAAACGGTCTTCGCCCAGCTCATACATCCGGCGAATGCCATCCTGCACAATCACGGCAGTCTCATACACATAAGCCGGATCATAGGTAGCGCACGTAGGCACAGTGGAAGAAACCACAACGCTGTGGCCGTCCTGGTGTTGCAGTCCTTCACCGGCCAGCGTGGTGCGGCCGCCGGTTCCGCCCATTAAAAAGCCTTTGCCGCGGGCATCGGCAAATGCCCAGATCAGGTCGCCAACACGCTGAAAGCCGAACATGGAGTAATAAGTGAAAAATGGAATCATAGGCACGCGATAATTCGAATATGCGGTGCCCGCCGCAGTCATGGATGCCATTGACCCGGCTTCGGTGATTCCTTCTTCCAGAATCTGCCCGTCCTTAGCTTCGCGATAATAAAGCAGCATGTCGACATCGTGCGGCTTATAAAGCTGGCCCTGGCTGGCGTAGATACCCACCTGCCGGATGATCGACTCCATGCCAAACGTGCGCGCTTCATCAGGAATAATCGGCACCACAAGTTTGCCGACTTTGGGGTCCTTCATCAGGTTGCGCAGCATGCTCACAAAGCCCATGGTTGTAGAGACTGCGCGCCCTTTGGAGCCTTCCAGTGATTCCTTGAAGACCTCAAGTGAGGGCGACTGAAAGCCGCGGACACCTCTCCGTGCATCGCGCTTGGGCATATATCCGCCCAGAGCTTTGCGGCGCTCCTGCAGATACTGAATCTCCGGGCCGTCCTCTGGTGGACGATAAGGCAAGCCTTCTTTGGCGGCTTTGTCGGGGATGGGAATTTCAAAGCGCGACCGGAACGCCGTGAGCGCCTCGTCCGTCATCTTCTTTTCCTGATGCGTGGCGTTGCGTGCCTGGGCTGAGCCAAGGCCG
>JASLFF010000658.1 GCA_030150795.1 Terriglobales bacterium
CGGACCGGTTTACCGGCTGCCTGAGACAATAGCGCGGCGTCAATCGAGACGGTATCGGCGCCGTTGAGACCGTAGCAGCCCGATCCCCGTACATAGATAACGCGCACGCTCTCAAGCGGCAGACCCAAAAGTTTTGCCACGATGCTTCGTGTTGGATAGACCGACTGCGTCGCGGACCACACAGTTGTATGGTCGGGCTTCACGTCTGCCACAGCACAGGATGTACCGATTGATCCGTGCATCTGGTAAGGATAAACATAGGTTGCGCGGACAACGGTGGGTGCTGTCGCAAACTGTTGCTCGACGTTTTTCGAATCGACCAGCAACGTGTCCTGTGAGGGCTGTTTGCGCAAGCTCTCAAAAAATGTCTTTTGCGCCGGAAGACCCGGCCCGGGGTTCCATTTCACTTTGAGTTGGCGCGCCGCCTGGATGGCCTGCCACTGCTTTTCCGCAACTACGCCTACGAAATTGTTACGCGACACTACTTTCACAACTCCGGGGATTTGCTTGAGCGAACTCTCGTCCAGGCTTGCAACCGTTGCACCAACCTCCGGCGGCCTCACTACCCGGCCATGCAGCATTCCTGCGACACGCACGTTATGCACAAATTCAAATTGGCCGGTCATGAGCGCAGCTGTCTCAAGCGCGCGAACCGGTTTTCCCAGGACCGTCCATTGCGCTGGTGATCGCCTTTTGGCCGTCATACTCAGTGGGATATCGAATCTCTTGCTTCCAATGAGCTCCGCGTAGGTGGTCCTGCGCCCGCCCTTTGCTGTAATGACGCCATCTGCTACCGTGAGTTCGTCTGCTGGTTCGCTCCACTGTTTGGCGGCCATGTTGATGAGCGCTTCCCGCGCCGTTGCTGCTGCCTGCGCCAGATTGTCTGAATTGAAATTCGTCGGCGTGGACTGGCTGCCGGACGTTGTGCCCTGGTCCGGGGCTACCGACGTATCGCACTGGATCAGCTTTACGCGGTTGAGAGGTATGCAGAGTTCTTCTGCAACCAGTTGCGTTTGCACAGTGAACATGCCTTGGCCAAAATCGCATTTCCCTGTGTACGCTGTGACCGTGCCATCGTCTGAGACTGCTATCCATGAATCGAGCTTCTTGGGATCAATGTGGGAAGGATGCGTATCGAACGGGCCTTGCACAAAAGCGAATGGCCTGGCCAGCGATGCCGCACTGAAACTCACAACCAGCGCGCCCGAGCTCTTCAGGAAGTCACGGCGAGAGACTAGGAAATCACGACGTGAGACGCTCATGCTTTCCTCGCATCAGCATATTTGCGAATTGCCAGCAGCATGCGTTGGTGCGCGAAGCAACGGCACAGGACGCCTCCCAGGGCTTCACCAATTTCCTGGTCAGAAGCTTGAGGTTTCTCATCCAGCATAGCTTTGGCAGTCAGAATGACGCCACTCAGGCAAAATCCGCACTGAGCGGCCCCTTCATCGATAAATGCTTGTTGAAGCGGGTGCGGCTTCTCTGGCGTGCCTAGACCTTCGAGCGTCGTAATCTCATCGTGGCCTACAGCGCTTAGCGGCATCACACAAGATCGAACCACCTGGCCGCGCAGAATCACAGTGCAGGCCCCGCACTGGGCCATGCCGCAGCCGAACTTCGGGCCGCGCAGCCCGATCTCATCACTGAGAGCGAAGAGCAAAGGCGTCTCAGGTTCCATTTCTACGGTGTGCAACTTGCCATTTACCTTGAGGGAAATTCTGCTCACGGCAAACCTCTTGAGTGCAATCTGGGCCTCAATTGTAAACTCACACTCTTCTGTTTGTAGATGCGCGATATAGCGAATGGGAGGGGTGGAATTCGGAGAGTGGGGCCGTCGCCACCGCAGCTAAATCTTTTTTGTCGCGGTGTTGGGTTGCTCAATGTGCTCGTTCAAATTGCGCGGCTGAACATTTTGGTTCATCCGAAAGAAATTCTTGGGATCGAAATGGGATTTGACGGCCAGCATTCGCTCCCAGCGTTCCTGATAAGCTTCAGGCACACGCTCCTGCTCATCGCCACTCATAAAATTCACGTAAACGCCCGGCTTCATGGCGGGCCGCAGCTTGGCAAAGAGTTCGCGGACCCAGGAAATATGGACGGCATCCTCAGAGGGCTCCGCCCAGTTTGCCAGCAGATTCATGATGAAGGGAGCGCTGCGGTCGCCGAATGCGGTTTCTCTGGCGTCCACCTGCCCGGCTGCGCCGCCTAGATAAGCCAGCTCTATCTGCGTTTGTGGAGATGGAATTGTGGCAACTGCTTCGATCATGCTGTCGATCGTGCCGTCATCAAGCCGGTTGAAATAGCCTGACTTGGTGTAATAGCGCCGGCCATGAGGAAAATCAGAGTCCGCCATGGTCTGCAGCGCAAGGAAGGAAACAATCCGGCTACGCACCGAATCGCGATTGCACAGTGAAAGCGCGCGCTCAAGATAACTTTGTCCTGCTGCGGGATCGCCTGTCCAAACCAGCGAATTTCCGGCAACCGGACGCCCACGGAAAGCAGGCGGTACTTTTTGCGAATGGGGCGCTAATCGCAGATCGATGTTCCATTTCAAATCCAGCGGAGCTTCCGCCATGAACTCGCGCCAGAATTCCAGATGCCCGCGAATGTCGTGTTCCGGGCAAAGCCCTTCCGCCAATACCAGAGAGCTGAGAGGATGCAGTTTGACTTCAAATTCCGTTACCACGCCAAAGTTACCGCCGCCTCCGCGCAGGGCCCAGAATAAATCGGCGTTATTCGCGGCGTCAGCGCGCAGCAGGGATCCCTCCGCTGCGATCAAGGTAAATGCTTCGACGTTATCGCAGGAGAGCCCGAATCTGCGCGTGAGCCATCCGGTCCCGCCGCCCAGGACCAGACCGCCCGCGCCGGTATGCGAAACTACGCCGGAGGGAAAAACCAGGCCCGCTTTCTGAGTGGCCCTATCAATCGATCCCAGCAGGCAGCCTCCGGCGAACCGTGCGCGGCGCGCTTCAGGATCGACAGTGACCTGC
>JASLFF010000761.1 GCA_030150795.1 Terriglobales bacterium
GCTGTTCTGATGGTGCTAACCATGGCAAGCTTGTCTTCCGCTCAAAAGCAATCGCCCGCCGATGCAATTTT
The DNA here is from genome assembly GCA_030150795.1 of Terriglobales bacterium. The sequence continues at coordinate 72 of JASLFF010000761.1, forward strand.
TATCAATGGGGACATTTATCTTGGCGCGCCTCACATCGAAATAAAATTTTCTACGGGCAAAACCGGAGGCAATCCGGCTTCTCCTGCGAATGGTCGTGCTCAAGCCCTCGCGGTTATGAGCGGAAACATTATTGCTGCCGGGACAAATGAAGAGATTCAAAAGCTCAAAGGCCCAAAGACCCAGGTCATCGATCTTGGTGGCCACTTTGTGATGCCCGGCTTCAATGATGCTCACGTGCATCTTGGCTCGGGCGGCTTTGAAAAGCTAAACGTGAACTTAGTGGGCTCCAAGTCTCTAGACGACATGAAGCAGCGCATCGCGGCTCGCGTCAAAACCGCCGGGCCGGGCGAATGGATTGTTGGCCGTGGCTGGGACCATACCTTGTGGGCAGAACAGAAAACGCCGACAAAGGCAGACATTGACTCTGTAACAGGCGGCCATCCGGCAATCTTCAATCGCGTTGACGGACACATTGCCATCGCCAACAGTGCCGCGCTCAAGGCCGCAGGCGTTACAGCACAAACCCCTGACCCGCATGGCGGCAAAATTGATCGCGACGACAAAGGCGAACCAACTGGAATTTTGCGTGAGACTGCCATGGGCTTGGTCGGCGAGAAGATTCCGCCGCCCACTGCTGCGCAGCGCCGCAAGGCTGCTGAGCTTGCATTGCAAGACGCCGCACGCTGGGGCATCACCTCAGCACAGGACAACTCTGACTGGGAAGACTTTCTCACCTACCAGCAGATGGAAAAAGAAGGCAAGCTGACTTTGCGCATCTCTGAGTGGCTTCCCTTTGATGCTCCGCCAGAACAGTTGCTCCACGCGCGCCAATACCATCGGCAGGATGATCCCATGCTGCACACTGGCATGTTGAAAGGCTTCATGGATGGATCGCTGGGATCGCGCACCGCAGCCATGCTTGCGCCTTATAATGACGATCCAAAAAATTCCGGCATACCGCGCTATGAGCAGGACAAGCTGAACACGATGGCGGCTGAGCGGGCGAATGATAACTTTCAGATCGGCTTTCATGCCATTGGCGACCGTGGCGCGCGTATGGCGCTGGACGCATTTGCTTACGCTATCCAGAAGAGCAACAAAAAGAATCTCCGCTTCCGCATTGAGCATGACCAGGTGATTGCGCCTGAAGATTTCCAGAAATTCAAAGACCTGGGCGTGATCGCCTCCGTACAGCCGAACCATCTTCTCACTGATATGAATTGGGCCGAATCACATATTGGCCCGGAACGCGCAAAGCATTCTTATCCGTGGAAGGAGTTTGAAGACAACGGCATCCCGCTGGCTTTTGGCACCGACTTCCCTGTTGAACCCATCACGCCGTTTCGCGGGCTGTACGCTGCGGTGACGCGTAAAAACGAGGCGGGAACAAAAGAATATTATCCCGAGCAAAAGCTGGCCATCGACCACGCTATTTATGCCTATACCATTGGCGCGGCTTATGCGGAATTTGAGGAAGAGAAAAAAGGCCAGCTCTCTCCCGGCATGTTGGCTGACTTTGTCGTGCTTGACCGCGACATCACAAAAGTCGAGCCGCCGGAAATTCTAAAGACACGCGTGCTGCGCACTGTGGTCGGCGGCAAAACCGTTTACGAAGCTAAGTAAATTCGCGTATTTTCGCGTTCATTCGTGGCACATTGTTTTTTTATGCATTGATCAGCGCAAATCTGCGGCTTGGTTGGCTTCTATAAAATCTCCGCTTAACAAAATAAATCCGCCGCTTAACTTTATGCGTTTCTTCGAACCGCTTCGCTATTTTGTTGCGTCCATATTCTCCGCGGGGCTATAAGAGAGACGGGCCACGCCGGTGCTACCAACACCGAACGCAGCCCTAACCACAAATCACCTTCATCAGAAAGGCAACCCATGGCTGACACCGATTCTAGCAGTGCACCTATTTCCAGCGGCGTACCCAAACCCCACATCTACGATCTTCTCAACCGTCTCAACGCATCATTCGCCCGCGTTCATCGCAACATGCAAGCGTTGGAGCAGGTCGGCATTTTTGATCCGCTGATGATGCAGTCCCTCAACCGCCAGTCTGAGCAGCTTCGGGCAGGCGCCAATTACCATCTGCTCGGGGCCATGCGCCGCGTCGAAGAACGCGACCGCGAGAAATTTTCGCAGCCACCCAATGAGTGAACCCTGCCATTGAACGCAGGACCCGCCGCAACAGGCGGGTCCTGTCGCCTAAAAGCACTCCCAAAATTCCTACCAGCGTAAGATTTTTCAGTTCGTCATTCTGAATTTGGGAGAATGCTCACATCTGAACTCAAAGGCGAATTGCCAATTGCTAACTGCGTTTTATGTCGCTGGTTCCGGCTTGGCGACCGGCGCGGCTTCCCGAAGTTTTCTCTGCATGTGCAAGTCCCGCAATAGCCATGCCAGGTAAGCCACAATCAAAAGATTGGTCGCAAAAACCGCCCACTTGATCGGTGTTGCATGGTGCGCCAGTTCGTAAATTTCAATAGGTAGATACAAGCAGCCGCTGATCAGTGCGAACCATTCCGCCCATTGCTTTTCCAGCCATAGGCCGGCGGCTTCAGCAAATCTGATGCCGGAATAGAGAATGGTGCCGCCAATCCACAAATGCAGGTTTCCGCGGGTCACGCGGCGGGCCCCGCGAATAATCTCGCGGGCCAGATGCCCGTCGGGGTTCAGACGAAAAATCTTGTGCAGAATACGCAGCAAATGCTCAGCCACATTCTGAATGTCCTTATGGAGAAGGCTTACCAGCCATACCGCTACCATCACGGCTAGCAGGCCCTTGGCCGCTTCCAACAGGGCAATTCCGCGCAGACCAAGATGTTTTGCGAGTAGGCTCTTCTGGCTATTCATTCGATTCAGGGATGAAGAACTATTCTATATGCACCTTTAGACGGGAACCGGAAGGGCTGCGTTGTTTCACTGTAGACCCTTGACCGATGTGACGATGACGCTTCTCAGCCAAAAAGCGCGCGGACCTTCTCTTTTCGAAAAGTGAAAATCTCCTGCAGGTCAGAGTGCACCTTGATCTTGTACGCAAGCTGTCCCAGAAAGCCGAGCGGGAGTGAGAGATTGATTGTATCGGAAATCAAGGTCCCGCCATCAGAGGCCGCAAAACGATGCTCATGTCGCCACACCTGGTAAGGCCCGCGCAGTTGTAGATCGACAAAGCGATGCGGCGGCTCCCATTCCACTATTTCACTCGTCCAGCGCAGTGGGATGCCGTGAACGCGCAGACTGTAGTTGATGAGAGTTCCCTGTTGGACAGGCTGAGGCTTTACGTCAAGAATCTTGAAGTTCAGCCATGGCGGAGTCAGGACTTCCAGGTTCTCGGCCCGGGAAAAGAAGTTGAAAATCTCCGGCAGCGGGCGCGAGACCTGCTGCTCAAAAGACAACGTATAGGTTTTATCCGCCATTCAGCCGCCTTTCTTCCATTGGAACACACTGGACGCGCCATCGCTGATCGGCATCTAAACGATTGTGAATAGCGGCGGCTTGCACCCGGATGGAACGAAGATGAAAAGGCTTGGCAGGATCCTCGGTGGGATTAAAGAGGCGCTGTGGCGCACGGTTGAGGCCGTGCCGGCGAAGCACACCCTGCAAATGGGCGCAGCCCTCTCCTACTACTTTGTGATTTCCATGTTCCCGGCGATACTTCTGATCTCTGCGATTGTCGCCTACCTGCCGGGAGAAAATCCTTTTGACCGGGTGCTCTCGCTGATGTCAGGCTTTGTGCCCCGGGAGTCGATCGATCTTCTCCACAAAGTGCTTTCCACCGTGGTGACTCCCAACCGAAGCACGCTGCTCTCCTTCGGCATCCTGGGAACGCTTTGGACTGCCTCCGGCGGCTTCGCCGCAGCGATTGAGGCTCTGGACATTGCTTATGACGTAGAAGAAGCGCGTCCGTTCTGGGTAACCAGGCCTCTGGCCGTTGGGCTCACTTTTCTGGTGGGTGTACTTCTTTTGGTTGCGCTCGTGGTGATGATTGTGGGCCCGCAGTTTGGAACATGGCTGGCTTCACGGGCCAATCTCTCATGGCTCCTGGCGCG
>JASLFF010000706.1 GCA_030150795.1 Terriglobales bacterium
GCTGTAGCGGTCGCCCAGCCCGCCGTAAAGCTCCGCTCCCGCGGTAAAGTTTTCCCGGCACAAGCGGCAGGCATTGGCACTGGCCACTAGCGACAAAGGTCGGCTCATCGCCACGGCATATCCAAACTCCCAGGGATCGCCAGCAATATTTTTCTCTGCGATGATATTCTCGGCAACGTTCCAGCCCTTGAAATTGCTGCTCAGGATCAGCTTCAGTTCTACTTCCCGTTGCTTCTCGCTACGGTCGTTCCTGCCCAGAAAATCCGCTATGCCGTCATGCCCAACCACTTCCAGCAACGCTTTGTCCGCGCTGTTGATGTCCTCAAACTCGGCATAGAGCACAGGATTGATCCAATGCTCCTGCAAAAGCGGACGGAAGCGGTTCTCAAAGCGGAAGCCGGTAAACAAGCTGCTCTCATTCGCCGTGGCTTGCGAATCCAGATAAAACTCTGTCGTCCACCACGTCTTTACCCCGTACTCCATCTCAATCGCATTTCCCAAAAACGCATTGCCGGCGCGCGGAAATCCGCTGACTGACTTGGTGGCAAACTCCAGATTGCCCGGCTCTTCCATGTGGTGGGTGTACGTAACAAAGTAATTTTCCTGCGCGGCTGCGCGGCGAGGAAGGCCCAACATCGCGGCCAGATAAGCCACCAAACACAGCGCTTTTAGACTTTGACCGAACAAAGTGATCTCTCCAGACAAGGTAGTTCCATTTTGAAAATGAAATTGAATTTCAATTTCAAAATCAACTAAAGCAGTGTACTGCCCACCCGCTTTTGCGGTCAATGACCCAAATCACAATAAAGACGTAAAGATTACAAGAATGGGAGAAAGCCGGCGATCTGAACCGCAGTTTGCGCTTCAGTCGGTAAATGTTATTAGTTGGTGTTTTTTAATCGATAATCCGCAATCGCTTGCACTTGTGATGCATTCTTCTTCATAGGGTTATTTTTTAGAAACTTTAATCCGGAAGTACACGCGCTTTCCTGTATATTCCGGCAATCGACTTCCGGACATGGGTTCCGTTTCCGTTGATCCATGGAGCAGTACATCCTTCGCTCTCCGCTCCTACTGTGCGCGGTTGTCGAGATGCCTTTGCGCACACCCCCATAACGCAACAGGCTGAAGGAGAAAAGCAACATGATGTCGCTTCGTCGTCCGGGATCTCTTCCCGGACTGGTTACTGCATTGGCCGTTCTAGCATTGATTGTGTCCGCCGCGCCAGCCGGCGCGCAAAACATCTCAGGGGCCATTTTCACTACGTTTGCCGACGGTACAACGGTAAACGGAAATATCTATCCCTCAAAAACTGCCGTATATCTGAATGGAGGTCCGCAGAACACAAATTCGGCAGGTCTCCCGGACGGCACTTACTATTTCCAGGTCACCAATCCCAACGGTAACATTCTGCTCTCAACTGACGACGTGACTTGCCGCCAGGTAGTTGTCTTGGGAGGCATTTTCAAAGGTGTTCCCAGCGGTTCTCCTCCTGCCGTATGCACGGCCAGCGACGGAGGACAAGGGAACTTCCATCTCGACGGAGCGCTTAACCTCTCGAATGGAGGATCGATTCCCGTCCAGCTATGCGCTCAAAGCGGTTGCCCTGCTGGCCAGCCAGACTTTAGCGATACGCCCAACCCCGGCGGTGAGTACAAGGTATGGCTCACCAACGTCAATGACTATGATCCGATTAACTGCGCAAATTTCGGCTTTTGCGATAACAAGAGCAAGACCGACAATTTCAAAGTGGAAGCGCAGCAGTGCACCGAGAATTGCAACAGCGCCACAGTGACCGTTTGCAAGTTCTGGGACTTGAATGACAATGGCAGCCACGACGGTAATGAGCCGCTGTTGTCAGGTTGGACTATCGATGCTGTGAATACGACGGGCGACGGATCGACTGTCAAGCAGACCACAGATGATTCCGGATGCACCACATTCACCGTTACCGGCTTCAACTCCTCACCGCAAATAGTGACTTTGACTGAAGAATTGCAGCCCATGTGGTCACAGACCGCCCCACTCCAGGGGACTTATCCGGGTGAGAGCGGCGGAAGCATTACGGTCACTGGTTGTAATTTCACCACACCACCGATTCCCGCATGTACTTCTACAATTTCTGTGCCTCTCAATGCCGGCGACAATGTGATTGCCCCAGACTTCGGCAATACAGGCATTGATCTGGCCGTAAGCAAAACAGCAACGCCCACTTTCACCCGTACCTTCAATTGGTCGATTCAGAAACTGGTGGACAAGACCCAGGTCGAACAATCGGGCGGATCAATCACTTTCAATTACACCGTGAACGTGTCTGAGACCGGCTTCGTCGACACAAACTGGCAGGTGAACGGCGCAATCACCGTTGCTAATGCAAACGCTTTTGCCATCACCGGCGTCAATGTCAGTGACGCGGTCGATGACAGCGGCAACTGTCTGATCACCGACGTGAATGGCGGGGTGAATGAAACTGTTCCGGCTGGAGGATCGCTGAACTTGCCTTACACCTGCACCTACAGCTCTCAGCCTGCTTACAACGTTACCGCTAACAACACCGCAACTGCCACGTGGGATGGAACCAAGTTCCATACTCCAGATAGCTCCGCGATGGGCGGCGCTTCTTTTGTATTTAACAGCGGAGCTGCGGGCAATCCAACGAATGTCAACCAGACTGTCACTGTGACGGATTGCTTCAACAGTCCATGCCCCCCTGGCACGCTCACAACCCTTGGCACGGTAACCGGCACCACCACACAGCCTTTTGCCAGTGCCACATTTAAGTATTCCCACACCGTACCCAACGTGGCCCCGGGGACCTGCGCGTCCTACCCTAACGTCGCTACGATCACGCAAACCGGTCAGAACTCGAGCCAGACCGTAACCGTTTGCAACACCAACACCGGCGCACTGACCATGGGCTTCTGGCAGAACAAGAACGGCCAGGGGATCATCGCAGGCAACTGCGGCGGGACGAGTGGAACGAGCCTCAACACCTTCCTGCGGCAATTCAATCCGTACCAGGACCTGAGTGCGACGGCCACGTGCAGCCAGGATGCCAGCTACGTCACTGGCATCATCAAGGTGGCCACGTGCACCAGCAGCACCAACACGTGCAACACGATGCTGCGCGCGCAGATGCTGTCCACGGCGCTGGACGTGTATTTCAGCACTCCATCGCTGGGCGGCAACCGCATCGGCGCCTTCAACGGCTTGGGCGGCAGCACGCCTGCGCTGGGCGGCGTGGCCATCGATCTTTCCAAGATATGCGCCATGATCGATGGTTCAACGGGCAGCACCTGCAGCGGCGTCACGGAAGATGCGCGGCCGGAGTTTGGCATCGCACCTCCCGCCTTGGGCACGACCGTAGGACTGATGCTGTTGTATTCTGACTTCCTCTCGGGCGTGAATGGATCGCCGGTGGCAAGCAGCCCGAATGGTTCCACCTGGTACAAAAACATCAAAGCCCGGCAGGTCATCGCCAAGGATGCCTTCGACTCGATCAACAACAT
>JASLFF010000710.1 GCA_030150795.1 Terriglobales bacterium
GTTGTATGCCAAACTGCAATCAGCGGCTTTGCCAATGAGTTCATGAAGCTGCAGAATGTGCTTGCGTTCACAATAGCCACGGATGCCGGCAAGGATTTCCGGGAAAATCTGCATGCCGTTGGTGATAACGGAGCTCGCCAGTTCCACGGCCCGCGCTCCACCTCAACAGAAAGCGCACAACATCTTCTGCCGAGCGCGCGCCGTTGGTGCCGATGATAGGAACTTCCTTTGATACGTTTCGCCAACACTTGCTGACCCAGTAAAGGCTTGCAGGGAGGGTCCATCCGCCGCCGATAGCGCCCCATGAGCCGAGAATTGGCTTCTGCGTTTCGATATCGGGCATAAAGCCCTGTATGCGCCCGGAGAGTACCAGCATGTCTGCGCCTCTTCCATCGCGATTGTTGCCAGCGCCAGTGGATCATCTTGCGCGGTAAGCTTGACAGCCATAGGAATGGAAATTGCGCGCCGCACCATCCGGACATAGTTGCGCACCGCATCTTGCGCGGTTACCTGGCGAACAGCAGAAGCTTCGCGTCCATGCGGAGCGCCAAGGTTCAGTTCAATCCAGTTGAACAGTTAGCGTATATCGTGAGCGGGCGAGCCATTTATCATGTGGGTGATGTTGGCCATGAAGTTAGAGCGGGATCTTTTCTGGTGATTCCTGCCGGCGTGGTGCACTATATTGAGCCGCTCGGCAATGAACCGGTCATGAATCTGGATTTTTTCCTGCCGGCCCGGGAAGACTATATGCATCTGGTAAGTATCTGGATGATGACAAATAGACAGACTGGCGTCCATCCCGCTTTTCAAAGACGCGGCTGTTCTGGGACTTGCGTTGGAGGGAATTGATGAATGCAAAAGAATTGAAGTTTGATCTCTGCTGCGCCGCGCGGCTGCTATTCCGCTTTGGCCTGAGTGTGGGTAACGCCGGACATCTCAGCATAACCGTGGGTGAAAATCGAATGCTGGTGAACCGTTTTGGTCCGTCTTTTGCCACCATGACGCCAGCTGACGTCAAAAAACTCGTTCAGACTGTGACTTCTGGCATCCGTCCTTACTCTCGCGGCGCGGGTGCAACAAGGTGTCGCGAACGATTCATGTCAAGTTTTATCACACCTGCCGCATTTTTTCGAATCGTATCCGCGAATATAAGGTGAGACCTAAACACTGTTTCCGTTTTGAACACTACTCCGGCATCATTGAACAGTGTTTCCATTGATTGTTTTCGGGCGACGAGAGTTCGCCCAATCCATAATCAGGTTGGGAATGCAGGCCAACGGTGCAATGGTGTCAACAGCTCCGGCGGCAATCGCTTCCTTGGGCATGCCAAACACAACACAGCTCTTTTCATCTTGAGCAATGGTAGTGCTACCGGCGCGCTTCATAGCCAACATTCCAGAGGCGCCATCATTTCCCATTCCCGTCAGAATAATTCCCAGAGCGCTTGCGTCGGCGGCAGAAGCAACGGAGTGGAAAAGGACGTCAACACTGGGACGATGGCGCGAGACCAAAGGCCCATCGCTCAACTCAACAAAGAAAGCTCCACGCCGCCTCACCACAGACAGGTGGCGGTTCCCCGGTGCGATAATGGCGCGTCCGCGGGTAATTTGGTCGCCATCTACGGCTTCCTTCACTTCAATCCGGCACAAGGCATTCAGGCGATTGGCGAATGCTGTTGTAAAGAACTCAGGCATGTGCTGGACGATGACGATGCCAGGCGTATCGGCAGACAACGCCGTGAGCACGTCTGCCAGGGCTTCTGTTCCTCCGATCGAGGCACCCATGGCAACAATTGTTCCAGCTTGTCGCGCAGCTATCGAATGTAAAGCTGGAACAGCCACCGGACGGCTGCTTGGAAAATTGTGGAGTGGCATCCGCTGCTTCACTTTTGCCTGCGCGGCCTCTCTTACGGTATCAATTAGCGCCAAGGCGGACTCGTGAAGGAAATTGCCAACCCCAAGTTTGGGTTTGGTGAGAATGCCCAGCGCTCCTTCGTCCAGAGCCAGAAGAGCTTTCTCCGTACCTTTTGCGGCGACTCCGGAACATACCACTGTGGGAATCGGATCTTCAGCCATGATCTTACGAAGAAAAGTGAGCCCATCCATTCTTGGCATTTCCAGGTCAAGAACGATGACGTGCGGGCGCATCTGCTTCATCTTTTGCATCGCGATCAGAGGATCGGCGGCAACTGCAACCGCCATATCGGGTTCCTGGGAAAGAATGGCATGCATTACCTGCCGCACCACGGCGGAGTCGTCTACGACCAGGACGTTAATTGGAGAGGGCCCGTTATGATTTTGCATCGCCGATGGCATAGTCTTTTCCGATGTAAACCGTCGGGATGATGCTCCGCAAACGGTCGCTCATGGCGTGCAGGCTTTCAGCATGCCCCAGAAAGAGGTATCCATCAGGGGAAAGGAAACTGGCCAGGCGGCGCACCACTCGCTCACGGCCGCGTTGATCGAAATAGATCAGCACGTTCCTGCAAAAAATCATCTCGAATTTCCCCGTCAAGGGATACGCCGGCTCATTCAAATTCATGCGGAAAAATCGAACAACGGAGCGAATTTCCGGCCCCGCTTTTATCTTGCCGGCCTGGTCCGCAAATCCTTTGAGCATAAAAGCCTTACGATAAGAGAGAGGAATTTCATCCACCTTTGCAGCCGGCCAGATACCCGTCCGAGCAATCTCCAGGGCCCGCGTGGATAGATCCGTAGCGATGATTTCTATTTCCCATCCGGAAGCTGCGGGGAAATGATCAAGAAGTATCATCGCCAGCGAGTAAGGCTCCTGACCAGTCGAGCAACCTGCGCTCAACACGCGAATTTTGCGGCTGCGGTGGCCTGTGGCGGCTTCCTCGGTCCACTTTGGAAAAATTATCGACTTCAGCAATTCAAAGTGTTGCGGTTCGCGAAAAAAATGGGTCTCATTCGTGGAAAGAGCATCCAGCATCTGAATGCGTTCTTCAGGAGAATTGATGACCAGATCGTAATATTGCTTAAACGATTTCAATCCATGATGGCGAAGGCGTTTGGCAAGCCGTCCTACAAGCAGCGCGGTCTTGGCGTGAGAGAGCCATATGCCCGCCTCGCGATAGACAAGGTCTCGCAGGCGCAGAAACTCTCTTTCAGAAATCTCTCGCGAGAGCAGCTGAAAAGAGGAAAGGGAAGAGACGGACGAAAAGGTTGAATCGGTCGCCCCGCCCGATCTCGAATCGATGTCTATCGGTTGCATAACTCTCGTAAACCTTCAAAAAAGATGCAAAGCGCGTGGACCTGGAGAAAAATCCGAAGTCCCACGCGGATATATTTACTGTTTGCTAGCCTAGGTATTTCTTAATTACCGTGGCCAGTTTCTGTTCGTTGACAGGCTTGGTCAGGAAATCATTGCAACCGCTGGCATAGCCCTGACGCACAAACGTATCTTCGCCGCGCATGGTCAACAGAACTATGGGAATGTTCTTGGTTGTATTGTTCTGTTTCAGCAGCCTGCATGCCTCGATTCCATTCATTCGCGGCATTTCGATATCCATCAGGATCATGTCGGGAAGCTCGGCGATGGCCTTCTCTACTCCTTCCTGGCCATCGCACGCGCTGGTAAGAACATAGGATTCATGGCCGGACAGGAGCATCCTGGCCGTCATACGCGAGGTGGATGAATCATCAACGAGCAGGATCTTCTTGATGCCGGCTCCATGGTTCGGCCTGACAGCATGTTCTTCAAACTTTTGTGTCATTATCTTTCTCAGAATAACGGATCGCTAATTCTCCTGATTCAGATCCTGGCCAACTTCCGGGAAATTGGACATGTGTGGTTCCTCTCCCGGCTCCTGGCTTTCTACGGAGCCTGCAACCACGCTTAGATCATGCAGTTCTTCCGTGGTCAGCACCTTGTCCACGTCGAGCAGAAGAGCGAACTTCCTGCCCGACTGGGCCATGCCCAGCAGGTAATCCATATTCACGCTGGTCCCGAAATCCGGCACCGGTTGAATGTCGTCCTCTGAGAGTTCCATCACCTGGCTCACGGCATCCACAATCAGTCCTACAGTTACTTGCTGATCTTCGAATCTCGCCTCGACAATCACAATGCAGGTCGTCTTTCCCACCGGTTTCTGTTCCATCCCGAACTTCGATGCCAGGTCCACGACCGGCACCACGGCTCCGCGAAGGTTAATCACTCCGCGCATCCATGGCGCCATCTTCGGCACGGTCGTGATTGTGTCATACTCAATGATCTCCCTGACTTTGAGGATGCTGATGGCACATTCCTCATTGACGAGGAAGAAAGTCAAATACTGCTCTCTCTCTACGGCTTCTTTGACGGCGGTATCCATTTGTCTTTCTCCCTAGAAACGCGAAAAGCTCATTGTGTCTGATTCGGCCTTGCCATTCGGCTTGCTTCCCACGCCTGCGGTCGCATGCATGGCTTTGTGCAGCGGCTCGGAGTCGCTCCAGACCGTCTTGGCCCGTCGTTTCGGCTGGAAGGAAAGGGCAGAGTCGCCGCTCACTTTGAAGTAATCCATCAGTTGCAGCAACGCTTCCGATTGCGCCGCCAACTCTTCCGCCGTGCTTGAAAGCTCTTCCGCGGATGAAGCGTTGCGCTGGGTCACTTGGTCCACCTGCGCCATGGCTTTGTTGATCTGTGCCACACCGGCGGACTGCTCGCGTGACGCTGCAGCCACCTCCTGCACCAGTTCGGCGGTCTTCTGAATGGAGGGCACCAGCTCATCCAGGAGTTTGCCGGAGTTCTCCGCCACTTTGACGCTGTCCGTGGCCAGCGAACCGATCTCCTTGGCAGCTGCTTGGCTGCGTTCCGCCAGCTTGCGCACTTCAGTAGCTACCACGGCAAAGCCCTTGCCATGCTCGCCTGCTCGGGCCGCTTCAATCGCCGCGTTCAGCGCCAGCAGGTTCGTTTGATAAGCAATCTCGTCAACGATCTCGATTTTTTCGGTGATTGACTTCATTGCGCCCACCGTATGACTCACGGCCTTGCCGCTCTCTTCGGCTTCGCGCGCTCCCTTGGAGGCCACCTGCTCCATCTGGCGGCTGTTCTCCGAGTTCTGCTGGATCGAGGCGCTCATCTCTTCCAGGCTGCTAGTGGTCTCTTCAGCCGAGGCGGCCTGCTCGCTCGTTCCTTGCGACAGTGAAGAGGACGACGAAGCTACCTGCTGCGCCGCAACCGCAATCGCGCTCGCTCCGCTCTTTACGTCGACGATGATCTTCTCCAGCTTTCCAAGGAACGTGTTGAGCGATGTGCCCATCTGGCCGACTTCATCCTTGGAATTGACTTCCATCCGCTTGGTCAGGTCGCCGCCGCCCGCTGCCAGCTCTGCAAGATGTTTGGCCAGCGCGGTTACAGGCAGAGTTACGCTACGTGTGGCGATGAATGCCATCGCCAGGCCCGCTGCAATGGCCAGCAGCAGCAGCAGTCGGATCATTTGCAGCGAAGTGTTGGCTTCTGCATTTACCTGGGCGCGCTTTGCGTCTCCCAACTCATTCTGGGTAGTGATCAGCTTGCCCAGGGTCTTGACTGCATTCGGAGCAAAAGTATTGGTAGTCTCCGCGCGGTATTCATGCGCTTCGTCATGTTTTCCCTGGTCAATCAGGTCAAACCAATGCGGACGCGCCGCGAGGTACTTGGTGTACCAGTCATTAAACTCTGCCAGGGTCTCTTTCTCTACCTGAGTCCGATTGCCTTCGCCATAGGCTTTCATATTCTCTTCAATTTGCCGCATCCACTTGGTTTCCTCGGCCCGAATCTTGGCGCGGTCCGTGGTATTCCAACCCTCGTAGTTGGCAATGCCGAAGCGAAGCTCCCATAGTCCCCTCTCCGCATTTGCAAGATGTACGGCTGACTGAAGATTATCCGTGTACAGGTGGTCAAACTCGTCAGACATGGTATGGGTGTAGTTCCAGCCAATCAAACCAATGCCTGCGGTGAGGGCCAGCACAAGGCCAAAGCCCAAGAAAAGTCGTTTGCCTACTGAAAGGTTTGCGATTTTGTTCATTTTGAATCTTTCTCCGTTGCTCTCACTTACTTAGTTTTTCCTTGCGGATTTTTGAAATTAATTTGTATGCGCTTCCTGCATGCGGAAGTCACGGAACAGCGCCGGAACATCCAGGATCAGCGCTACCCGGCCATTGCCCAAAATTGCTGAACCTGATACTCCAGAAACATCTTTAAAGATGGCTGGCAGGGGCTTGATGACGGTTTGCGTCGCCCCATAAAGCTCATTCACAGCCAGGCCCGCGCGGCTGGTCTCATGTTGCACCACCACCACGCTTTGCCTTGCGCCGCGATCTCCCGGCAGACCGAAATGGTCTTTTAAATAAATGAAGGGGAGAGGCTCGTTGCGCAGTTGCAACACCCCGTCCTTGCGAGCGTTTTCGTGGTCTTCCTTTGCCAATTCCACGCACTCAATCACCTGGTCAACGGGAATGACATAGGTCTCATTGCCCACGCCTACGCCGAAACCTTCAATGATTGCCAGAGTGAGCGGCAGCCTGATCCGCACTGTCGCTCCCACGCCCGGCTGGCTGGTAACATGCACGCTCCCGCGCAATGCCTGAATGTTGCGCCGGACTACATCCATGCCAACACCGCGCCCGGACATGTCACTGACCTGGCTGGCTGTGGTGAAACCGGGCTCAAAGATCAATTGATAGATCTCCTGCTCCGGCAGCTTTTGCGGCTCTGCGATTAACCCTTTTTGTTGGGCCACTTCAACGATTTTTTGTTTGTCCAATCCAGCGCCGTCATCCGTCACTTCAATAACGATGTTCCGGCCTTCGCGGGCAGCGCGAACCGTGATCGTCCCGGTCTGGGACTTGCCGCGCTTTTTACGTTTGGCGGGTGGTTCAATGCCGTGGTCCAGGGCATTGCGGAGCATGTGCAACAGCGGGTC
>JASLFF010000711.1 GCA_030150795.1 Terriglobales bacterium
ATCGGGTGGTAGGAGTGCTGGCTGCGTTTGCGCCCACCCCGCACGCGTTTACCATCACGCACGTGGCCGTGTTGAAAACCATGGCTGACCAGATTTCTGCATTACTGCAAAAAGAGCGCCGCGCCCGTGAAGAAAATCCGCAGGCTGAAGCGCCTAGACCTGCCATCCCTACGATTACCGCGAAACCTGTGGCGGTCCCCGCGCTTACGCAAACACAGCCGTTTGCAGCTCCGCCCGCGGTTGTGATTAAGCCTTCTTCGTCAGCGCCGCGTGGCGCTGCTCCGGCTCCTGCCAAGATTGAACCCAGCAAGAGCGCGCCCCTGGAAGTGGTCCCACTGGCGATGCCGACCAGGAAAGAGGAAAAGCGCGTTGACGCTGCTCCACGAGCAAACTTTGGCACGTTCGATTCAATGACCACAGAAGACAAGAAGCCCACCAACCGATTCATGATGATCGGGGTGGTCGCGGTGCTGGTGATTGCTGCCGCGTCAACGTTTGCCTTCCTCAAGATGCAGAAGCCAAGGGCGGCAGCGCCGCAGCCATCGCAGGAAGCTGCCAACGTTCCTCCGTCCGCAAATTTTGCACCTTCCGCCGGCACGCAGCCAGTTTCACCGGTAGCGAACGGCAATACTTCATCGCCATCTGGTACCAGCACAATCGCCATGCCATCGGCGACAAAGCCCGGAGCGGAGAAACCATCAGCGAAAAAAGTTGAAGAGAAAAGTTCAGCACAGTCAGAAAAGCCCGCTCCCACGGAAAAGCCGGTAGCTGTGGCGACTTTGGGCAGCGCTGGGACATCGAGAATAGCGCGGCAGACTTCAGGCGTACCGACCCCGGAAGTGACACCATCATTCACAGCAGACAGCGGAAACGCGGCGCCTTTATCCAGCTTGGCGCGTCCGGCTAGTTCAGCGGCGCCATCGGCAGCGGCAATTGAGCAATCCCAGCTTGAGCCTTTGCAGGTAATCAGGACTGGGCCGCTGGTTTATCCAGCCATTGCCAAAGCGCGCGGCATAACGGGTCCGGCTGTGGTTCAGGTTACGGTTGGAAAAGACGGCAAGCCATACAATCCAAAATTCATCAGTGGCCAGCCTATTTTCAAGGACGCGGCATTCCAGGCGGTAATGGGTTATCAATTCAAGCCGGCCAAGCTGAACGGCCAGCCAATTGAACAATCGACCACGATCCGGCTGAACTTCCACTGATCTCAATAGAATTTGGACAACAAAGGCGCATCTCAAGTTGATCGGGGATGCGCCTTTGACGTTTCTGAACGTGATCAGTATGGCGCAGGGATCGCTACGCTCGGGCCGTTTGCTGCGCGGCCAAAGTGCGACGCGCACGTATGCGCGATACCACCCAGGCAATGAGCCGATAGGCCAGCAGGACAGCCAGAACCGCGCCGTACGTCAGTGGGCGGCGGAGGTCGGCCTTAACCAGCCAAATGAAGTGGACCACGCCGGCAGCCGCGCTGAAATAGATGAGCCGATGCAGCCTTTGCCAGCGCTTTCCGCCCATGCGCCGAATCCAGCCGGTGGTGGAGGTCAAGGCCAGCGGCAGCATCAGGAACCATGCCGTCATTCCGGCGGTAATGAAGCGGCGTTTGGCGATATCGTGCAGCATTTCATGAACGTCAAAAAACTTGTCGAGCCAGACATACGTCATCAAATGCAATGATCCGTAAAAGAATGCGAAAAGGCCCAGCATGCGGCGGAAGCGGATCAGCCATGTGAGGCCGCTCAGTTTGCGGACCGGCGTGACGCTGAGCGTGATGAGCAGGAAAGTGAGTGTCCACCGGCCGGTGGTGCGCGTGATCACGTCAATGGGATTCGCGCCCAGGCCGTCGTGAAATCCCTTCCACGTGAGCACAAACGCCGGCCCAAGGCAGAGGAGAAACACCGGCGCTTTTAACGCGCGGACGAACTTTTCCGGCAGCGGTTTCATTAGTAGTTTTTCTGCAGGTCCATGCCGGAGTAAAGGCTGGCCACCTGATCAGCATAGCCGTTGAACATGAGAGTCGGGCGCTTGCGAAATTCGCCAATCCGGCGCTCGCTGGCCTGGCTCCAGCGCGGATGGTCCTTCTGCGGATTCACGTTCGAATAGAAACCGTATTCGTCCGCTGCCATTTTGTTCCAAGTGGTGGGAGGCATGAAGTCAGTGAAGCTGACTTTCACGATCGCCTTGATGCCCTTGAATCCATATTTCCACGGCACTACCAGACGCAAAGGCGCACCGTCAACGTTGGGCAGAACTTCGTCATACAGGCCGACAGCCATAATAGCCAGCGGGTGCATGGCTTCATCCATGCGCAGGCCTTCAACGTAAGGCCAGTCCAGTACGTCGCTTCGCTTCTGGTTGGGCATCTGCTCTGGTGCGACGACAGTCTGGAAGGCGACAAACTTGGCGCTAGGCAGCGGATCGGCCGCTTTTATCAATGCGCTCAAGGGGAACCCGACCCAGGGGATGACCATGGACCAGCCTTCAACGCAGCGATGACGATAGATGCGCTGTTCCAACGGCGCGAGCTTGATGATTGCATCAATGTCGAGCGTCTTGGGCTTCTTGACCATGCCATCAATCGCGACGGTCCACGGACGCGTGCGGAAATTTTTCGACAGTCCGTTGGGCTCGTACTTGTCGGTACTGAATTCGTAGTAGTTGTTGTAGTTCGTGATGTCCTTGAAAGAAGTGGGCGATTCTGAAGTGCTGAGCGGGCTCTTGACAATGCCGCTGAGCTTTTGGCCTTCAGCATGGACTGTGTCAGAGCTGCCGACGTGCTCACGCAGGTAAAAGCCTCCGGCCAGGGCTGCGCCCGCGACTGCCGCACCAACAATAAACTTGCGCCGGGTCAGATAGGCTGGTTTGGGAGTGATCTCTGAGGACGGTATGTCAGATGGTTTCTTGATTAGCATATTATTCAGTTTGCACCCTTGCTTACTATTTTAAGTCCTGCGTCGGGTGCGGATTTCCGGCCCTGCCACTTTTAAGATGAATAAGTCAGAAGTAAAGATACATTCAAAGTACGAAACTGCGGGGAAATTGGATTTTTGAGGCAATAGGCGGGCGAATTGCTTCAACTGCGTTTGTATTCAGCGGCGGGTGCATTTAACATCTTTTTCATTTTTAGGGGTGTGAAAAAGTTTGGAGAGCTTGAGTGGACGATCAATTCGATGACGACTATCCCGACATATTTGAGCTCGAAGAAGCAGCAGAAGACCCTAAATTACCCGAAGCGATAAAAGCGATCCATGAGCTATTTCAACAAAGCCCAGGAAGAGTGTTTTACGAAAAACAGATAGAAATCCTTCTCGAAAAGAAACTGTACCACTGGATTACCACGAAGGCCCTCCGGCAGCTCCGCGAGGCGGGAGAAATTCGGAGCGAACTCGAAAATTTGTATTCTCCATCTCCTGCAGATCTGCAGGAGTCACTTCCGCAAAATCACATTCGCTTCTATTTTCATAAACAGAATCGCTACGTAAAGAGGCAAGCTGAGGAAATCAAGCGGTTAGTGCGCCAGTTTACCGATCAAAAATTTACTAACGCACTCGGAAATCAAGGCGAACTCTTGGTAGACGCCGCTTTACCCCGAGCAGGCTTCATGCCCATCGCTTACAACGTTCGATCACATGGTACACGCACATGGACCGCTACAAGTCACAACCTTGATCGGATATTCATCCGCGATGGACTTGCATATGGTATTGAAATAAAAAATAGGCTACAGT
>JASLFF010000722.1 GCA_030150795.1 Terriglobales bacterium
ACGTCCATGATGTCAAAACCGTAAACATAGCCTGACCGGATGGTTTGCAGGATCAGCGCCGATGTGTGAGAAATTCTTGCCGCGGTTTCCATAGTCGGAATGCAACCCTATGTAGTATTCTTTATATGTAGTATTCTCGTATAGCACGCCTTACACCCTGATTTTACCGGAATCCCTTCGGCCCCGCACAGGAATATTTGTCGCCATAAACGGGAACCCGCAAGCGCAGTGCGGTGTCTTTTCCCGGATGGCGCTAATGAGGCGACCTTATGCTTGAAGCAATCGGTCTTACCAAGTGTTACGCCAGCATACCCGCCGTCAGCCAGGTGAGCTTTACCGTCCGCCCCGGTGAAATTCTGGGCTACCTGGGGCCGAACGGCTCAGGCAAAAGCACTACGGTAAAGATGATTACCGGCCTGATGGAGCCCACCCGAGGCAAAGTGCTCTTCCATGGCAGCAACATCAAAGATGATCTGCCGGGTTACAAGAAGGTGCTGGGTTACGTGCCTGAGGAAGCCCTGCTCTATCCCTACATGACGGGATGGGAATACCTGGAGTTTGTGGGGATATTGCGCGGGATGGAGCAAAAGCAGCTTCGCAAGCGTGCCTACGCGCTGCTGGAACTGTTCCTGCTGTTTCCTTTTCGCCACGCCACAATGGCGTCGTATTCAAAAGGCATGCGGCAACGCATTCTGTTGATCGCCGCGCTGATGCACGATCCTGAAATCCTGGTGTTCGATGAGCCGCTTTCCGGCCTGGACGTGACCTCCGCCATGATCTTCAGAAAAGTGGTGAAGTCGCTGAGTGAGCAGGGCAAGATCATTTTGTATTGCTCGCACGTGCTTGAGGTGGTGGAAAAACTCTGCTCCCATCTGCTGATCCTGAACAAAGGAACCGTAGCGGCGCATGGGTCTGTCAACGAAGTGAGCAGGATGACCGGGCTTGCTACACTGGAGGATTCCTTCTCTCATCTGGTCAAGGAGCAGGACGCCGAGCAGATTGCCCATGACATAGTGGAAGTGATGGCCGCGCCGTGATCACCGCTGCTCGTGAAGCCCTGCACAAGCGCTGGACGCGCCTGCTGGAACGCCCATTCTGTCGGTTGGCAGCGCATTTTGGCATGAAGCTGTTCTCCGGCAGCGGAGAAGGCGGTCTTGAACTCGGGGCCGGCACAGTGCTGGCGCTGCTTGCCGCTCCCGGCGCTTTCATTTCCATTATGCTGCTGGATAAGTACTCCGGCTTGCTGCGCTTTCTCCGCGGCAATCACCACTTTGATCCTTATGCCACTTCCGTGCCCGACCAGTATTTCTTTCTCACCTTCTCTATGGCCATCACTGGAATTGTGACAGTCCTTAAGTGGGACAATATCTTTCCTGACCGGCGGGATTACATGAACCTTGCGCCTCTGCCGATCGCAACCCGCCAGATATTTCTCGCCAATGTCGCGGCTATTGTTTTGATTGCCGTGGCTTTTGCGGTGGACGTGAATGCCGTTTCATCCCTCTTTTTCCCCATGGTGGTGACCATGGAAGAGCCAAAGTTCGCTGCTTACGTACAATTTGCGCACGCTCATTTTGCCGGAGTTCTGCTGGCCAGCCTGTTTGTGTCATTTGCCCTTTTCGCGCTGATCGGCACGCTGATGGTGTTGCTGCCGGATAGCATTTTTCGCCGGATTTCAATTTATGTCCGCGTGCTGGTAGTGGTCTTGCTGCTGGGCCTGCTGTGCTCGACTTTTGCCGTCGCGCCTTTGCTGAGCACGCTTCACGCCGGTGCTCCTTCATTCCTGCGATGGCTGCCGCCAGTCTGGTTTCTGGGCTTATCGCGGACAATCCTTGGTAAGGCCGATGCGGCCATGACGCAGATGGGAATAGTTGGCCTTTGGGCCGTGATTGCCGTGGCTATTCTTGCTCCGCTGGTTTATGTGCTGAGCTATTACCGCTATTTCATACGCATCCCGGAAACGCTGGACACCACGTTGAGAAGCCGAGCGCCTCGAATTTTGTTTCCCATGCGAATGATGGATCTGTTTGTTTTGCGATCAGCTTACGAGCGCGCAACGTATCGCTTCGCCATGAAGACCCTATTGCGAAATGACCGCCATTCTCTCATCTTCGGCGGCTTTGCCGGACTGGGCATCGTAATCGCTTCACAAACACTGCTTTCCGCCGTGAACGAAAAAGCCGGCGCAGTGCCAAGCGCGGCAATGATTTCAGTGCCTTTTACACTGGCGTATTTTTTGATTTGCGGCCTGCGCTTTGTTTTTGATCTGCCTGCGGAACTGCGGGCCAATTGGGTACATCGCGCCATTCTGGACTCCGAACAACAAGCGCCTGCCGACGCGGCCAGCAAAGTGGTCTTGACGTTTGTCCTGCCCTGGATTCTTTTGGTCTGCCTGCCGCTGTATGTGTATGACTGGGGATGGCCGGTGGGGCTTGCGCTCGCCGCAGTGTTGATATCCGGATGCTACCTGCTTGCGGACATTCTGCTGCGGCGGTTCGCCAAAATACCGTTTGCCTGTGCTTACCCGGCATGGAAGCAGAGCGCTACCGTGATTGTCCTGTTCTATGTCCTGGGCTTGTGGGCATTTGCATCGCTCTTGCCCAGACTGGAGCATGCGCTATTGCTGAAGAGTGTCTGGTATCTCTGGGGGCTTGTGCTCATCCTTCAAGTCGTCCGGCTGGTCCTGCGCAGGTTGCGCGATGATGATCCCATGTCGCACACACTCGTCTTTGAGGAAGCACCCGACTCTCCCTTTGAGCTGTTGAACCTTTCTGGGCAATGACCAGAAAATAAATTCCTTGAAATGCTCAAGGATGTCCGATCACTATTGACACAGAGCCAAACCCAAAATCCCCTGCGCCAAGTTGCGCCTTTTGCAAGGAGTCTTATGTCAAAGTTGCGTCCACTCATCGCCGTTACGCTGTGCCTTTGTATTTTCAGCTCAACTTCCCAGGCATGGTTTGGATTCGGCCACATGGCCGTGGCCTATGTGGCGTATCAGAAACTTACGCCGGAAAAGCGGACCCGCGTCGCGCAGCTGCTCAAGAAGAATCCTTATTACAAAACGAAGTGGAAGGCGATGATTCCCCAAAACACGCCCGCCGACCAGCAGGACATGATGTATTTCATGATCGCAGCCACATGGCCGGACGCGATCAAAGACAAGAATTCAGGCTACATCTCTGATGGACCCGACGGCGGGAACCGTCCTCCGGCCGGCTCCGAAGCGTCGCAGAACATTGGTTATAGCGACAAAAACATGCACAAATACTGGCACTTTGTGGATACTCCGTTCACGCAGGATGGAACGAAGCCGCTGCCGGCAATTCCGCATCCGAATGCCGAGAGTGAAATAGCCGTTCTGCGGCACACGCTGGCATCCAGCAAGGCTGACAAGCTGAAGTCCTACGATCTGGTGTGGCTCCTTCACCTGGTAGGCGACGTTCACCAGCCGCTGCATTCATCCACACGCGTTGGCTCCGCTGATCTACAAGGCGATAACGGCGGCAACAACGTCAAACTAAACGATCCCAGCAAGGAATTACATGCTTTCTGGGACGGCCTGCCGGGAGATAGCTCGAATGTGACAGATGTAATTGCCTACGGAAAGACACTCACGGCTGCTGATCCCTTGCTGGCCCAGAAGTCAGCTGCGGCCGACTGGATCAATGAGAGCTTTGATATCGCGGAGACAACGGTTTATTCGGCCCCAATCGGTACGGGCGATGGCCCTTTTACCATTACGCAGGCATATAAGGACAACGCCCAGAAGATCGCCGCTGAAAGAGTGGAGCTGGCAGGTGAGCGCCTGGCCAACCTGATCAACAACGAACTCAAGTAGTGGCGATGTCCTAGCCGTTCATGTGCAGCTTGTCGCGCTTGCGGCGGTCTGTGCGCGCAAACTCGATAATTTCCGCGATCATGTCCGCATAGGAGCGGCCCGACTTTTTTGCCGCCATAAAAAACTCTGAATTGCTGGAAAGCCACGGATTAGGATTGGCCTCAATCACGTAGACTTTTCCTTTGTCCGTGAGCCGCATATCGATGCGACCGTAATCGCGCAGCTTGAGAATGCGATACGTGGTGAGCGCGGTGCTGGAAAGCAGCTCTTGTGTTTCTTCGTCCAGACCTTCCACCGGCGCAGACTTGGTGAGCTTGTAAGCTTCGCTGTCTTTCTCCCACTTTACTTCCATGCCGGCCACCTTGGGCATGCCTTCAGGGAGCTTTGAGAGGTCAAGCTCCACCAGTGGCAGCACTTCAGGATTCTGGTTGCCAAGAATGCCGGCGTAAATTTCGCGGCCTTCAATGTACTCTTCAATCAGCGCGGGCGAATTGAATTCTTCCTGGACGTAGTGGATGCGCTCCATCAACTCTTTCACGCTGCCCACCACCGCGCCCTGGTCGATGCCGAGCGATCCATCTTCGGCTTCCGGCTTCACGATCAAGGGGAAAGAGATTTCCTGTGAATGGTCAAGCTTGCCCTGATAGCAGGTGGCAAAGTATGGCGTGCGGATGTTGTAAAACTGAAATAGCTTCTTGGCCAAGCCCTTGTCCTGCGCCAGATAAAGCCCCTGTGGCCCCGCGCCGGTATAAGGACGGCCCAGCAAATCCAGAAATGCCGCGACGTGCATTTCCATGGTGTCGTCGCCAGCGTAGGATTCCACAATGTTGAAGAACAGGTCAGTCTCCTGCTTGGCCAGCGCCAGCAGGGATTTATCTTCTCCATCCAGCATCATGTAGCTGGGCTCATGGCCAAGCTTTTCCAGTGCTTCAAAAATCTCTTCGCGGTCGTGCTTCTCTCTCTTCTTGCGCCGCTTCTTGGCGCCGCGCTTTTTCTTTTCCGGCTCTGGAGCGACTTCTTCTTCCTCGTCTCCCCAGCTTTCGTAAAGCACCGTGATTTTCAATTTACTGTCCATATTGGTTCCCATGCAGATTGTTTGTCTGGCGGATTAATCTTGCAATCAACTCCAGGCATTTCATGTCTGAACAAACTTTCCCCGCGTCACGTAAT
>JASLFF010000726.1 GCA_030150795.1 Terriglobales bacterium
GTTGTATCCTCGCGAGCGGTTGGGTTTTATGGTGCGCGACTCAGCCGCCAGCATTCTGATCACGCATTCCAGCCTTGCCGAGACGCTGGCGGATTTTGGCCTGAAGATGCTTTACGTGGATTCCAGCAACAGTGATGATGATGTTCCTTTTACCGCGCGCCGTTTCCTGGATCCCGATTCTCTGGCCTATGTGATTTACACATCGGGATCAACCGGTAATCCGAAGGGTGTGATGGTGACGCATGAGTCGCTGGCCCGGGCTTACCAAGCATACGAGGAAGCTTATGAGCTGCGCACGCGGGTTTCCCGGCACCTGCAAATGGCGGCCTTCTCTTTTGACGTATTTATCAGCGATTTCGTGCGTGCACTCTGCTCCGGCAAAACATTGGTTCTGTGTCCGCGCGAGACTCTATTGCTTCCGGACAAGCTGTACCAACTGATGGCTGGGAGCAAGGTGGATTGTGCGGAATTCGTCCCCGCAGTATTACGTGAGCTGGTGCAGCATGCCGAAAGCGCCGGCCTGCGGCTGGATTTCATGCGGCTGCTGATTTGTAGTTCGGACATGTGGTTTGGCCACGAACTGGAGCGGACTGTACGCCTCACGGGGCCTGACACCTGCGTTATCAACGCTTATGGCCTGACCGAGTGCACGATTGATAGCTCATGGTTTGAAACCAGTGGCGGTGTTCCTGAATTCAATTCCGTTCCCATCGGACGTCCGTTCCCAGGCACCAGTCTCTACGTCTTGGATGAAGAACTGCGGCCGGCGCCGCTGGGCATCAGCGGAGAATTGTATGTGGGCGGTCGGGGCGTTGCGCGTGGCTATTTGGGCCGTCCTGACCTGACTGCTGACCGCTATGTGCCCGATCCTTTCAGCCATTTGGCAGGAGCGCGGCTCTATCGCACCGGAGATCGCGCACGCGCGCTTCCCGATGGGAATATTGAAATGCTCGGCCGCAACGATAATCAGGTCAAGATCCGCGGTTTTCGCATTGAATTGGCTGAAGTGGAAGCCGCTCTGGCGCAACATCCGGCGGTGCTCCAGGCCGCGGTCGTAGTCCATGGAGAGGGAAGCAAAAAAATCCTGGCGGCGTATGTGGCTTCATTGCCAAATGCTTCTTGCGATAGCGTTGAGCTGCGCATGTTCCTCCAGGAGCGATTGCCATTGCCGGCCATACCTTCCGCATTTACATTTCTCAATCGTCTTCCCATGACCAGCAGCGGAAAGGTAGATCGCCGCTCGCTGCCAGCGCCGGCGATTGGCGTTGATATTGATTCGTATACTGCTCCGCGCACAGCCTTAGAGATCCAACTGGCAGAAATCTGGCAGGAGGTGCTGAATATCGAGCAAGTAAGCGTGCACGATAATTTCTTCGAACTGGGCGGACATTCGCTTTTGGCCACGCAGGTCATCTCCCGCGCACGCAAGACCGCCAACGTGGAGATTCCGCTGGCGGTACTCTTTGAAGAACCTACGGTCGCGCGTTTAGCTGAGAGAATCCGGAAAACGAACGGCATTGCCGATGCATTTGTTGCTCCTCCAATCCAGCCGTGCTCCAGGCAAGACTTGATTCCCCTGTCATTCGCCCAGCAACGGCTCTGGGTCTTAGATCAATTGGAACCGGGAAATCGGGCCTATAACGTTCCCGCCGTACTCAGGTTCCAGGGCGACTTAAACATTGACGTGCTTCGTTCGGCCTTGGTCGAGATCATCCGGCGGCATGAAGTGTTGCGCACCAGCTTCCCGGCCATCCATGGGCAGCCGTATCAAATGGTTTCGCCCGTCCCCGCGCTATCAATGGAAACTGCAGACCTCACGGAACTGGCAGCCGGGAAACGCGAGACAAGGCTGCGGGAACTGGTTGAGGCTGAAATCCAGCGCTCATTCGATCTCGCCAATGGGCCTTTGCTTCGAGCCGCTCTTTACACCTTAGGCCAGCACGAGCATGTGTTATCGCTTACGGTGCATCACATTGTTTCTGACGCCTGGTCGGTTGAGATATTTGTTCGCGAATTAACCGTTCTTTATAAGGCGTTTCTCGCCAACGAACCATCGCCGCTGCCCGAACTGCCATTGCAGTATGCCGATGTTGCTGTTTGGGAACGTGCATGGCTTCGGGACCAAGTGCTGGAGCGCCACCTTGAATACTGGCGCGAAAGTTTGAAAGGATGCGCGCAGGTTTTGGCCTTGCCGACCGATTTTCCGCGGCCACAGAGACAGTCGTTCCGGGGCGCAATCCGTACGGTCACAATTCCACCGGAAATTTCGCTCGAACTGAAACAGTTAGGACACCGCGCCGGGACAACTGATTTCATGACGCTGCTGGCGCTGATCAATGTCTGGCTGTCACTCTATGCCGGGCAAGACGATATTCTGGTGGGAACGCCGGTTTCCAATCGCAGGCAAGTGGAAACCGAACCGCTCATTGGGTTTTTCATCAACACGTTGGTGTTTCGCACCCAAGTCAAGCATGAAGCCAGTTTCCTCGATCTTCTCAGCCAGGTGCGCGCCAATGCTCTGGGAGGTTATGCCCACCAGGCATTGCCTTTTGAGAAGCTGGTGGACGAATTGCACGTGGAGCGCGATCCCAGCCGGAACCCGCTATTCCAGGCAATGTTCAACATGGAGACCGAATCCAAGGTGAAGCTGGAAATCTCCGACCTGAAGGTGGAGGGCCTTGAGTCCAGCTTTGTGCAGTCCAGATTCGACCTGCATGTCAGCGCCCGGCCTACCGCCAACGGAATAGTGCTTGTTTGCACTTACAGTGCTGATCTGTTCCAGGCCACAACCATCTCGTCCATGCTGGCAAGCCTTATCGAACTGGCGCGGCTTGCAGCCACGATGCCGCACGCTCCCATTCGTGACATCGTCGCGCAAGTGAAGGAACTGGAAGCAGAAAGTCTGCTGACCAGCAAGCGGGCGCGGGCGCATGATCTTGGACAGCAGTGGCGCAGCGTGCGCCGCCGCGTTTCCGTCGCGGAACCCACCACTAAATCCTAAAAACCGAGCGTGCTCGCTCGTTTTATTTCAAGAGCCATTCAAGAGGTTTCCATGAGAAC
>JASLFF010000096.1 GCA_030150795.1 Terriglobales bacterium
TCGTCAGTCACAAGCTGAGCCACTTCAAAATCTTCAGATAAAGCTCACGATCCACGAACTCCCCTTATCACAAAATTCGAGAGATATAGATGAGCGATCTCCTCATACCTGTCGGAAATCTTTCTTCCGATGCAGGGAAAGCACCAAGCAAAACGGGCCAAAAGCCGCAGAAAGCCAGGGCGTACCCGCTCTCTTATGCGCAGCAGCGGTTGTGGTTTGTTGAGCAGTTGGAGCCGGCAACCGCGGCTTACAACATCCCTTGCGCCTTGCGGCTTGAGGGAACGTTGGACCGTGCAGCACTACAACGCAGCTTGAATGAGATTGTGCGCCGTCATGAAACCCTGCGGACAAGCGTTATAGTCCACGAGGACAGGCCGGTGCAGAAGATCGCATCAGAGCTTGAGTTGACGATTGAAGAGAGAGATTTGCGTGATGTCCCATCCGGCCGGCGGTACCATGAAGCACAGCTCCTGATTGAAGCAATAGCAAAGACTCCTTTTGATCTTTCTCATGCGCCGCTCATGCGGGTGATCCTGCTGCAATTGGGTGAGCACGATCACATTTTGCTTGTGGTCATGCACCACATCGTGAGTGACGGATGGTCAATAGGAGTCATGGTCCGGGAATTCAGCCGGCTTTATGAAGCATATGTGAAGGGAAAAGAGTCGCCGCTGGATGAACTCAAGATTCAGTATCTGGATTACGCCATCTGGCAGCACAAATGGCTTAAAGGCAAGGTGCTGGAAGAGCAGCTTGTTTATTGGCGAAAACAACTCGCTGATGTTCCAGTTTTGGAATTGCCCGCTGATTATTCTCGGGTACATCTCCGGGAGCAGGCAGGCAGGCTCGACTGGAAATTGCCGGAAAAGCTGAGCTCTGATCTAAACGAATTAAGCCAGCGAGAGGGTGTGACTCTGTTCATGACCCTGCTGTCCGCTTTTCAGTTATTGCTTTCACGCTACAGCGGACAGAATGATATTTCTGTTGGAACTCCGATCGCGGGGCGACGCTCCACTGAAACGGAAGCGCTGATTGGCTTTTTTATCAATACCCTCGTACTCCGTGCGCAGGTAGATTCCGACGTGAGCTTTATTGACTTGCTGCAGCGTGTGCGCGCCACCACGCTAGAGGCGTATGCGCATCAGGATGTGCCGTTTGACAGACTGGTTGAGGAGCTACATCCAAAACGATATCCGGGCCGTACGCCGTTCTTCCAGACCATGTTTGTTTTCCAGAATGCGCCCCAAGGTGCAATAGAACTGCCAGGACTGGAATTGTCAGAGATAGAAATTGGAATTGGGGCGACAAAGTTCGATCTCAAGATTACCGCCACAAAGACAAAAGACATTATTCGCGGGAATATGGAATATCGCGCTGACTTATTCCGCGAGAACACCATGCGCACGCTGCTGGAGGAGTGGGAAAGGCTGCTGGCTGAAATCGTCCTCTATCCTCACAAACAAGTTCGCGATCTATCCATGATCACGGAAAGCGATAAGCAGCGGATATTAACAGCCTGGAACGATCCTGCGCTGGAATCTTCGCAACCAAACGTCTTTGATGTCTTCGATGAACAAGCAGTCCGGACGCCAAACGCCGTAGCAGTTGAGTACAGAGCTGAGCGGCTGACATATCAGGAATTTCGCCGGCAAACGGATGCAGTAGAGGCAAGCCTGATTAACGCGGGAGCAAAGATTGGCGATCTGGTGCTTATCTTCAGCGCAGAACGCTCCAGGCTCATTGCGGCGATAATAGGCATTTTGAAAGCAGGCTGCGGTTTTGTGCCTATGCTGCCGAGCCTTCCCGATCAAAGGATTGCCGCCATGTTGGCACAGTGCCAGCCTGCGTGGGCCATTGTGGATCCTGACTTGGTGTTGCGTTTTGAAAAGCTCAAGCATGATTCAGGGCAGCCGGTCCAAGAAATCGCAATCACCAGAGATGCACTCATTGCGGAATCATGCCGGCGGCGAAGCCGCAGTGGCGATGAGCTCAGTTATATCTTCTTTACCTCCGGTTCAACGGGAACCCCGAAAGCCATAGCGGGAAGGTTAAAAGGGATCAACCATTTCATCGATTGGGGGATTAAACAATTTGGCATCGGCCCGGGAAGCCGAGTGGCCCAATTGACCTCGCCGATGTTTGATCCCATCCTCCGCGACGCTTTTGTTCCGCTGTGCAGTGGAGGGACACTCTGTATTCCTTCTGATCCTGATGTGGTACTAAGTGGCGCTGGTCTTGGCCAGTGGCTGGAGCAAGAGCGGGTCACCCTCGTGCACACAGTTCCTTCGATCTTCCGATTGACGGTGAGCCAGTGCGGCTCGCGCCATTTTCCAGCGTTGAAACATGTCTTGCTGGCCGGGGAAACCGTACTACCGGCTGACGCAAGTAACTGGCAAGCGCTGGTGGGTACCCAAGGTGCGCAGCTGACCAACCTCTATGGTCCGTCTGAAACAACCATGGTCAAGTTTTTTTATACAGTGGATGAAACGGACCAGTTGCGGCGCAGCGTTCCGATTGGCAGGCCAATGGAAGGCGCTAGGGCAATCGTAATAGATGAAGCCGGCAGAGTATGTCCCACGGGGATCGCTG
>JASLFF010000102.1 GCA_030150795.1 Terriglobales bacterium
GTGTCAGCGGCCGGCCTGCGAGTTCATTCTTCGGCGCATGTGTAACGCGCTGCGATTGGCGCCACGCCGGCGATGTACGTAGGAGGTCCTCGACTACATCGAGCGGGAGCCCACGATACTCCAGCCGAGCTGGCGGACTGGGCGGCACCCGATACAACCGGTCGGGCATCTCGCCTAGAGGCGGAATTTCTTGGTAGCGCCGCGTCAGGTCGTTCAGTTTCCAATTCGCTTGTTGCACGGCCTGATCGTTGAGCTTTTCCCGCTCCTGCCGGCTCCGCCGCACACCGAACACCACTACCTGCTTGTACGCAGTCGCTTCCGGTTCCGTCAGGCGAAAGATCGCTTTGTCGCGAAACTGCGGCGTTAAGACTGACCGGCATTCATAGACGCGGTCATACGGGACTACCATAACGAGCACACCGCCCGGCCGAACCCATCGCCCGACGTGCTCCAAGAACAAGGCCTCCATCCGTCGATTCTTGCCTTCACCGATCTCGAAGTCGTAGGGCGATGGGTTCGGCCGGGCGTTGTGCTCGTTATGGTAGTCCCGCATGACCGGATCTATGAGTGCCGGTCAGTTCTAACGCCGCAGTTTCGCGACAATCGGGGCGCAACGCTTCAGCTTGTGGGAAATGTGGCTGCACATGCAATGGCCGGCGCGGTCGATCGCCATCATTTTGCTGGGCATGTCGGCCTGGTCAATGGGCGTGATGATGGACCGCTGGCTCGCCTTTCAAGCGGCGCGGAAGCAATCGCGCCAGTTTGCTCCGATTGTTGCCGGCGCGCTGCGCGAAGGCAAATTGGATGAAGCTATCCGCGTGGCGGAGCGCAACAAGAAGAGCCATCTGGCTAAGGTTGTGAACGCGGGTTTGCTGGAGTTTCGTGTGCATGAGCAATCTACGGAAATTCCGGGCGATAAGATTGAAGCCAGTCGGCGCGCGCTGGAGCGGGCTTCAGCGATTGTCCACGCCGAACTGGAGCGCGGCCTGAGCGGCTTGGCTCGACCGCGCCGTTCGTCGGACTGCTGGGCACGGTGATCGGCATCATCGACGCCTTCCGCGAAATTCAGGGCGAGAACGCCACGGGCATCAGCGCGGTGGCCGGCGGCATCTCTGAAGCGCTGGTGACAACCGCGCTGGGTCTGACCGTGGCCATTCCGGCAGTGATGATGTTCAACTACTTCACCACCAAGATCAAAGCGTTCGACGTGGAAATGGATAATTCATCGAGCGAGCTGGTGGATTATTTTCTGAAGCGGGGCGTTGTGGCGAAGCGTTAAATCCCGCTTAGTCACAAGGCCGTAACAGACAAGGAGTGCTGTATGGCAATTGTCTTACGCAATGAAGGATCAAAAATCAATTCCAACATCAATGTGACGCCGATGGTGGACGTGATGCTGGTTTTGCTGATCATTTTTATGGTGATTACACCCATGCTTCGGCCCGGAGTGCCACTGGACCTGGCGAGGACGACGAACCCAATCGCCATGTCCGAGGCAAGCAAGCCCGACGCGTTGATCCTCTCTGTAATGCGCGATGGTCAGATGTTCCTGGGCAGTGAGAGCGTGAACGGCGAGGCTCTGGCCCAGAAAGTCCGCGACCAGGTTGCTAATCGTGTCAACAAAACCGTTTACGTGCGAGCGGACGCGCGCGCCAGATATGGGACGCTTGTCGGCGCAGTGGATGACCTCCGCTCGGCCGGAGTCGATCAGTTGGGGCTGCTGACGGAGCAGAGAAGTTCAATCCCGAACGTAGCGAGGGAACGCTATAGTCACAGGAAGTTATGAGGCTTTGCTGATGACATGGCAATAGGTGCAGCTTTTATTAGGCGATAGGGCTCCCTCGCTACGCTCGGGATTTCAGAATCAAACTCCTTCCGGAACGTCCTGCACCAGCTCAAGCAGTACGCCGCCGGTGCTGGAGGGATGAACAAAGACGTAAAGATGGCCGCCAGCGCCGATTTTGATTTCCTCCGATACAAAGCGCGTGCCGGCTTTTTTGAGGTTCTCCACGGCCTGCGTGAGATCGGGGACATGGATGGCGACGTGGTGCAGGCCTTCGCCGCGCTTCTCCAGGAATTTGGCAATCACCGAATCGGGGCTCGTGGCCTCCAGCAACTCAATGCGGCTCTGGCCCAGCGGAATCATTGCCACCTTGACCTTCTCATGCGGCACGGTCTCTTCACTCAGGACTTCCAGCCCTAGCTGTTCATAAAATTTGCGCGCCTGCTCCAGCGACTTGACGGCGATTCCGAGATGGTCAATGGTGTGCATGAAAACAGCTCCTGGCTTCTGGCTACTAGCCGCTAGCTTTTGAATTTATGGTTGTTGGCTTTTGGCTGTTGACTCTTACCTTTTGGTTTCGGCTCTCACTCTTAGTGCTTCAGAACAATCGTAATGCAATCTGAGAGCAGCGAAGCATCACTCAATCCTGATTTTTTCTTTTCTCCGCGTCTCCGCGCCTCCGCGGTGGGCAGGCCCTACAAAGCCACCCACAATCTCTTCCACCAGCGAATACGGATCGCGTTTGTGTTCGGCGATTTCGGCGGCGAGGCGCGCAATCTCTTCTTCCGGCAGGTGTTCGTTCAACAAGCGTTCCAGCAGTCCGTCGCGCAGCATTTCGATTAGACGCTCACGCCAGCTTGATATTTTTTTCTTCAACAGAAGATCTTTCTGCTCAAGGAACTCCTCATAGTTCACGATTGTCGCCGCTAGTTCAGGAACGCCTTTGCCGTCCATGGCCACGGTCTTGATGATCGGTGGAGTCCATTTGTCAGACCGGATGGCTAATGACTGCATGGAGCGTATCTCGCGCTCAACGCGGTCTGCGCCTTCACGGTCACTTTTGTTGATGACAAAAATATCGGCAATTTCCATGATGCCGGCTTTGATGGTCTGTACGTCGTCGCCCATGCCGGGGACGAGGATCACGACGGTCACGTCGGCGAGGCGAACGATATCGATTTCATCCTGGCCTACGCCGACGGTTTCAATCAGCACAATGTCTTTTCCCGCAGCATCAAGCACCGTTGCGGCGTCAGTGGTGGCGCGCGCCAGTCCACCGAGATTGCCGCGCGTGGCCATGCTACGGATGTAGATGCCAGGGTCGGCGTGATGCGACTGCATGCGGATGCGGTCGCCCAGGATTGCGCCGCCCGTGTACGGGCTGGTGGGATCGACCGCGAGAATGCCGACCGTGCGTTCCTGCTTGCGATATTCGCGGGCAAGCTGATCCACCAGTGTGCTTTTGCCTGCGCCGGGAGCGCCGGTAAGGCCGATCACGCGGGCGCGTCCGGTGAAGTTGAAGAGAGCTTTCAGCAACTCACGCGATTCGGGACGATTATCTTCAATGGTGCTGATGGCGCGGGCCAGCGCGCGCACCTCGCCGGCGCGTATGCGGTCGACCCAATGTTGGAGTGCTCCCAGGGACAAATTTTATTTCCTATCCTTTAATCCAAAAATTTCACCGCAAAGTGCGCAAAGGACGCGAAGGAGATTTGGTTTTCAATCTCATGCGGAACCTTCCCGTTGATCGTAACCAAGATTCTTGTGGTTCGTTTTCTTCATTCTTCAACATTCATCTGTCTAAGCGGCCGTCCTGATCGTTGTGTGAAGTATCTGGGAAATGTTACAAGCCATTCACCAACCGCTTTATGCCATCTTTCAACCTTACAACATTGAAGTTAATGAGGAGTCCCAAGCGTTTTTCACTGAGCTTGAGGTACGAAATCAATTGCGCTTGATGAATCGCTAACAGGGCATCGATTGACTTGACTTCGACAATAACCAAATCCTCAACGAGCAGGTCAAGACGATAGCCAACATCGAGTGTCACTTCTCGGTAAACGAGCGGCAACGGAACCTGCGTCAAGACGTTGAATCCTTCGGCACGCAATTCGTAGGCGAGGCACGCTTCATAAGCGCTCTCCAAAAGACCTGGACCCAATGCAGAATGTACTCTGAAGGCGGCATCCAGAATACTTCTGCTTAACTCGTTTTCATCCTTCGCGGTCTTTGCGGCCTTTGCGGTGAAACTCATGGCTAATCCTTCAGCAACTGCCGCGCGATTACCAGCCGCTGGATCTCGCTGGTGCCTTCGCCGATGGTGCAGAGCTTCACGTCGCGATAAAACTTTTCCGCAGGATAGTCTTTTATGAATCCGTAACCACCGTGGATCTGCACGCATTCATTCGCGCACTTCACCGCCACCTCGCCAGTATAGAGCTTGGCCATGGACGATTCCTGCGTCGTCTTCATGCCTGCATCTTTCATGGCGGCGGCGCGCATGGTGAGCAGGCGTCCGGCATCAATCTCCGTCGCCATGTCAGCCAGCTTCCATTGTATGGCCTGAAATTCGCTGATGGCCTTGCCGAACTGGCGGCGCTGCTTGGAATACTTAAGCGCGGCTTCATACGCACCTTGCGCCATGCCCAGCCCAAGCGCGGCAATGGAGATGCGGCCTCCGTCGAGCACGCGCATTGCGTCCACAAAGCCCTGTCCTTCCACGCCGACCAGCGCGTCTTCCGGAATGTGGCAGTCTTCAAAGATGAGTTCGGATGTATCACTAGCGCGCAGGCCCAGCTTGTTTTCTTTTTTGCCGGGACGAAAACCCTTGGTGCCTTTTTCAACGATGAATGCCGAGAGGCCGTGGGTGTGCGCCGTCTTATCCGTCACGGCAATTACCACGGCGACATCTGCATGATGGCCGTTGGTGATAAAGGTTTTGGTGCCGTTGAGCACCCATCCGCCTTTTTTGCCTTTGCGCACGGCGCTCATGCGCGCACCGCCGGCGTCAGAGCCGGAGCCGGGTTCGGTAAGGCCCCACGCGCCCAGCCACTCACCGGTGGCGAGCTTGGGAATATATTTTTTGCGTTGTTCTTCGTTTCCGGCAATAAAAATATGGTTGGAGCAGAGCGAATTGTGCGCCGCAACGGTGATGCCCACTGATCCGTCGACGCGGGAAAGCTCTTCAATGGCGATCACATATTCCACGTAGCCCAGGCCTGCGCCACCATATTCAGCGGGAAAGATGATGCCCAGCACGCCCATGCGGCCGAGTTCCTTAATCGTCTCAAGAGGGAAGTGGTTGGCTTCATCCCACTTCATTACGTTGGGAAGGATTTCGCGCTCGGCAAACTCGCGCAGGGATTTTTTGAGCTGTAATTGTTCGTCGGTAAGTTGAAAGTCCATATTCTTTTTGATGCCTTTGGGCAAACCGACAATTATTTCACAAGCAGAGCAGCTGCGGTAATTGCAAACCAGGCGGCCACACGATTCCGGGTCGTCGTCGGCGGTAGAAATGGCGTGAGGCCGCGCCACAGCCTCCTGAAATGAGGGTCTGCGGTGGCATACCCGGAGCAGAGAAGCGCATCCAAGAAAGTCTGATGAGCCGCATAAACAAGCAGTCATTACTTACTATACTTTTCTGTTTAAGTCTCTCCTGTGCACCGAAATTCGCGTCTGCCCAAGATACTGGTGGCGGGCTGCCGGATAATCCTGCGAAGTCCACGCGCCCGGAAAGAGACAGCAGCACGTCGCCCGCGGCCCGCGAGGTGACGTGGAAGAGCCTGCCCAAGGATTTTCTGCGCGATCAAAAAGATATCTGGACGTTTCCTGTGCAACTGGGCAAGGGACATCATTGGCTGCCAACGCTCAGCATCACAGGCGTAACCGCGGGTTTGATTGTTGCCGATCCGCATGTGATGCCTTATTTTCAAGATCACGCAAAGAACCTGGATCACCTCAACGACACCTTTGATCCTTCCATCACGACCGCGGAAATAATAGCGATCCCCACAACTCTGCTGCTCACGGGGTATGCCCGGCAGGACCGCTATCAGGTAAGCACCGCAATTCTCGCCGGCGAAGCTTACGGGGACTCCGCCGTGGTTGATTTGGTGGTGAAGGCGATTTCCCGCAGGAAGCGGCCCAGCGACGTTCCTCCTGGAGGCGATTTTCACAACACATTTTTCGCGGGAGGCAAGTCGCCGTTTAAGGGCAGCAGCTTTCCTTCAGGACATGCCGCCGGGGCTTTTTCAGTGGCTACAGTGATTGCCAGCCGTTATCACAATCACCGCTGGGTTCCCTGGGTGATGTATGGCATGGCAACAGCGATCAGCTTTTCCCGCGTGACTACAAGCGCTCATTTCCCGTCAGACGTATTTCTTGGCGCGGCGCTGGGCTATACCATCACTCGCTTTGAAGTGCTGAAGCCGCGGTGACGGAACAACCTCCGCGAATCGGGTTACAGATCATGGGCTCAGTCGTCAAACTGATCTGACATTCTCTCTTTGCCAGGCGCAGAACAATAGAGCCCACTTCATGGATCAGTTCTCGAACCCCGACACTCGCCTGTTGTCCATTGACGCGCTGCGCGGATTGGTGATGATCATCATGGCGCTGGATCATGTGCGCGATTTCTTTCACGCCGATGCCGCGTTGTTCTCGCCAACTGATCTCAGCCGAACCACGCCAATCCTTTTCCTTACACGCTGGATCACCCATTTTTGCCTGCCGGTGTTTATGTTTGTGGCCGGCATGGGAGTTTATCTCTACGGGCGCAACCGCACAAAAGGCCAGCTCTCGCGATTTCTGTGGACGCGAGGACTCTGGTTCATTGCGCTGGAACTGACGGTGATGCAGTTTTCCTATAACTTCAATTTTTCCTGGCGCTTTCTTATTCTGCTGTTGATTCTCTGGATTTTTGGGATTTGCATGCTGGCCATGGCGGCGCTGGTTTATGTGCCCATGCGCGGGTTGGCCGTGCTGAGCGTGGCTGTGATGCTTTTGCACAATTGCCTGGATGGAATTGCGGCAGGCAAGTTTGGCTCCGGAGCGTGGGCCTGGAATCTGCTGCACCAGCCGGGCGTGATCCCGGTGGTGGGCAAGCTGGTGCTGGTGACATATACATTTTTGCCTTGGGTGGGCGTGATGGCCGCCGGTTTCTGCTTTGGCCGTATATTCCAACTGGATGCGGAGACGCGCCGCCGGTTCATGCTGAGGCTTGGGCTGGCGATGACGATTGCCTTTATCGCGCTGCGAGCTGTAAACCACTATGGCGACCCTGCGCCATGGGCGCATCAGAAGTCAGCATTATTTACGGTGCTATCGTTTCTCAATTGCACCAAATATCCGGGATCGCTCGACTTCATGCTGATGACGCTGGGCCCGGCGTTGCTGGTGCTTGCCTGGTTTGACCGGGGCAGGTTCAGTCCTGCTAATCCGCTGATTGTCTTTGGGCGCGTCCCAATGTTTTATTTCATTCTGCATTTTTACCTGATCCATGCGCTGGCAGTTTTGGCGGCATGGCTGCGCTACGGAAGTTCGGCTGCGCGGTTCGTCTTCAATCCTCTGCCGTCGATGGGTGGGCCAGCCAAGTTATTCCCGGCGAACTTTGGTTATGGTCTGTGGGCAGTGTATGGAGTCTGGCTGCTGGTGTTGATACTCCTTTATCCAGTTTGTCGATGGTTTGCCAACGTGAAAGCCAGAAGGCGAGATTGGTGGTTGAGTTATTTGTAACGGCGGCGATTCTTTGCGGGCGCTAAAGCCAACTAAAGTTAAGTTTTAGGGCATGAATAAACCCAAGCTCCGTTGCATGGCACGACTCTGAGATTATTTGTGAGCGCATTCAAATGAGCTAACGCAACTCGCTGAGCTTGCCATGTTCGCCGCAACGGGGCTGAACGCCTGGGGCAGCGCGGACATTGTTTTCTCTAGTTTGCTGGAGCTTTGGCTTATGCGTTGATCGGCAACACAAGTCGTTGCGGACGTGTGTGGCCCCGGAAATAACGGTTTTATACGAATCGTCAATCTGCTCCGGGCTGATTAAAATCGAGACATGACTTTATCCGCGAGAAACCAGCTTGAAGGTGTAATTGATGAAATTCAAATGGGCAGCGTTATGGCCCACGTTACCGTGCGCGTGAGAAGCAACAAAGTGGAAAGCGTTATTACCCGACGCAGCGCAGAGGAGATGGCTTTGAAAAAAGGAGACAAGGTCAAAGCCATAATCAAGTCGACGGAAGTAATGCTGCTCAAGGATTAGCT